>JALYZH010000245.1 GCA_030948945.1 Gemmatimonadota bacterium
GCAGCTCGCGCTCGCTTTACTAATCCTGGTCGGGCTAAAATGGCGCAAGGTTCTCTGAACGCGCTCAGGCTGTACGGCGTTGCTGCCGTCGAGTCGGGCCACATGGCTTCCCTCGCCGAGGGAACTAATCTCGCTCACTACCGCGCCCTCGCCGCGATCGTGGAGCCGTCTGCGTACTCCACGGTCAGTCTCGACGATGGTGAAATGACCAAGTACCAGCGGGTGATCGAGGAGGCCTACTCGCACGCCGCCGTGCTGCCGGCGCCCCCAGGGACCGTATTTCAGTCGCACACCACCCTGACCCGCTGGCTCGAGCTCCACTATTTCACCCTTACCGAAGCATTATCGGTCATCGAGGGACACTCTGCGGCGCGGGTGAGCATTACGAGTCTGGGGAAACCCGATGAGAACGATGAGCAGAAGAGCTTTGCAGCGCTCGCAGCCGAGAGCCTTCGTCTGCTCAGGAGCCAGGCAGCAGCAACGGTGACGCTTCCCCGTGCCGACGGCGACGAGGAAGACGGAGTGGTCGCCAGAGCATCGTTCCTCGTCGACAGCCAGCGGTGGCAGGCGTTCGAGGAAATCGTCTCCAAGGAAGCCCGACGCCAGACCGCCCTCGATTTCAAGGTCACGGGTCCGTGGCCGCCGTACGACTTCGTGCGCATGCAGTTCGGGGGCTGAGGGATGTTTTGTTCTGACTGCGGGAGCTGGAACAGGGCCGAGGCGGCGCGTTGCGTGCGCTGTGGTATTCGGATGCCTGACAGCTCCGACAGACGTCAGGCACCGCCTGACCCGTCAGTAACAGCACTTCGGCAGGTGACCGGCGGACGCTACACGATCATGCACCGCGTGGGAGAAGGCGGCATGGCGAGCGTCTACTACGCACTGCAGGTCTCGCTGGACTCGCCGGTGGTGATCAAGGTGCTGCACCCACACCTGGCTCGCGAGCACGAGATGCGGGAGCGATTCCGTCGGGAGGCCGAGTCTGCCGCGCAGCTGATGCATCCGCATATCTGCAAGATCATCGACTTCGGGATGGGTGACGATCACGTCTATCTCGTGATGCCCTATCTGGCGCGCGGAACGTTGAGCGACCGAATTGGAGGGCACCGAGCCCTGTCTCCCGAGACGACGGCGGCGGTGGCGGCACAGGTCGCAACCGGTCTCGACTACGCGCATCGCCGCGGCCTCGTTCACCGCGACATCAAACCCGACAACATTCTCTTCGACGAAGACGAGAACGCGCTGGTGACCGATTTCGGAATCGCGACTGGCCACTTCCGGAGTCGCATGACGGGAAGTGGTAATGTCATGGGGACTCCGCATTACATGTCGCCTGAGCAGGCCAGAGGGAAGCTGTTGGATGGCCGCAGCGATATTTACGGTCTTGGAGTCGTCATGTACGAGACCCTCCTCGGCTTCCCGCCTTTCGACGGCGCTGACAGCTACTCGATCAGCTACAAGCACGTCACGGAGACGGCGGTATCTCCCGATGTCGTCGAGTCCAGAATCCCGGCGCAGCTGGCGGCGATCGTGATGCGATGCCTCGAGAAGAATCCCGCTCACCGCTTCGAGCGCGGAAACGATCTCGCTGACGCGCTCATCAACTTTCTCTCGGGCGCCACCGCGCACCACGAGTTCCGGATGGCGCGGACGGCGCGCGCTACCGCTACACTCGCCGTCGGATGAAGCTCTCGCACCAGACAATCGAGCTAAACCCGACACACCCGTTCGTGATCGCTCGCGGCGGCTATGCACATCATCGAAACGTGATCATTCGTTTGAGTGATGAGGACGGTCTGGATGGTTTCGGTGAGGCCGCACCGAATCGCTACTACGGTGAGTCGGTAGCCACGGTTCTCGCGGCTCTGGGTCAGTTCAAGCCGTTGCTCGAGCGGGCGGACCCGATGTCGCTCGAGTCGATCGAGGGGCAGTTGAATCGCGCGCTGCGCGGAAACGCTTCAGCGAAGAGCGCCGTGAGCTCCGCGCTCCACGACCTGATGGGAAAGCGCCTCGGATTGCCGGTCCATAGAATTTGGGGGTTAGATCCTGCGACGGCGCCGCAATCGAGCTTCACGATCGCAATCGCGGAAAATCACGAGCTGGAGCAGCGGGTCCGCGAAGCGCGCGAGTATCCGATTCTCAAGATCAAGCTCGGCACGGACCGGGACATGGAAATCGTACGCATCGTTCGCAACGCGGCTCCCGACAAACGCCTGCGAGTGGATGCAAACGCTGCGTGGACCGCCAAGCACGCGGTCAGCATGAGCGATTTCCTGGCGGACCAGGGCGTCGAGATGCTGGAGCAGCCGGTCGCAGGACACGACATCGAGGGCCTGCGTTTCGTGCGCAAACACTCCAAGCTGCCGGTTTACGCTGACGAATCGTGCCTGGTCGCCACCGATGTTCCCAAGCTCGCCGGAGCTGTGGATGGCATCAACATCAAGCTTGCCAAGTGTGGCAGTCTAAGGGAAGCGCTGCGCATGGTTCATACAGCTCGAGCCCTCGACATGCAGGTAATGGCTGGATGCATGATCGAGAGCTCGCTCGGAATTTCAGCCATTGCGCAGATTTCTCCGCTTCTCGACGCCGCTGATTTTGATGGAGCCGCTCTGCTGGCGAGTGATCCGTTCCGCGGGACCTCAATCGCCGGCGGCGCCATCAAATTGTCGGACGCACCTGGACTAGGCGCATCGCCAGCACCAAGCGCGGATCTGGCTACGGCATTCCAAAGTGCGTGAGAAGCCACCGAGGTTCGTCGAAGTCGCGCTGCCCCTTCCACTGTTCCAGAACTTCACATACGCGGTAGAAGACGGGCTCGCGAATCCGGTTGTTGTTGGGTCGCGAGTGGTTGTCCCACTGCGGAATGGCAAGGAGATCGGAGTAGTAGTAGGCGTGGGCGACTCGAGTCCGCTGAAGCGGAAGCCGAAGGCAGTCCTCGAGTCGCCGGATGCCGAGCCAGCTGTTGGCCGATCGCTGCTCGAGCTGTGCAAGTGGATGTCCGACTACTACATCGTTCCGCTGGGCGTTGCTCTCCGTACGGCACTTCCGGCCGCCCTCACCGGCGCTGAAGATCCACACCCAACGCGCAAAACGCAGCGGATTGTCCGACTCGGCGTCGACATACCGTCCCTGTTACAGCGCGACAAGGTCTTCGCGAGATCGCCGCAGCAGCGAGCGGTCTTCGAGATGATCGAGTCTCTGGGCAATCGTACGACCGTAGAGCAGTTGAGCTCGCAGCTCAAGTTCTCGTCGTCAGTGCTCAAAACGCTGGAGAAGCGCGGGCTGATCATCCTCGAGGAGGAAGAAGTCGAGCGCGATCCATTCTCCAGTCGGGGCGGGATCTCCGCGACAAGACTCAAGCCCACGGACGCGCAGCAGCGCGCTATCGACGCCATGGCCAGCGCCGAGAAAGGGGAAGTGTTTCTTCTTCACGGAATAACCGGAAGCGGCAAGACGCTCGTCTACATCGAGCTGCTTCGTCGGATCGTGGACGAGCGTGGACAGACAGCAATCGTGCTCGTCCCGGAGATCGCGCTCACGCCCCAGACCGTGGACCGCTTTCGCGCCGCATTCGGCGACCGCATCGCGGTGCTCCATTCCGCGTTGAGCGAGGGTGAGCGCTACGACGCGTGGCTCGCACTCAAGCGTGGAGAGAAGCGAATCGTCGTCGGCGCCCGCTCGGCGGTGTTCGCCCCGCTGGAGGATCTGGGTGCGATAATCGTCGACGAGGAGCACGAGTCGAGATACAAGCAGGGGGAGACCCCCCGCTATCACGCCCGTGAAGTGGCGATTGTGAGGGCAAAAAACGAAGGCGCAATCACCCTGTTGGGGAGCGCGACACCGTCTCTCGAGAGCTGGGCCAATGCGGCATCGGGCAAGTTCAAGCTCCTCACACTGCCCGATCGCGTCGGGGGAGGCCGCCTTCCCAAAGTCGAGGTGATCGATCTGCGAAAGATCGCGACTGACTATTCGGGCATGGCTCAGGGAGGAATCGACTTCGGCGCGGTCATACGCGAGCCACTTCACGACGCGTTAGTCGAGTGCATGACGCGCGGCGAGCAGAGCATCCTGCTCCTCAACCGCCGCGGCTATTCATCGTTCATCCAGTGCATCGATTGCGGTGCTGTCGCCACCTGTCCTCACTGCAGCATCACGCTCACGCACCACCGGAATCCCGAGCGCCTCATTTGTCACTACTGCCTTCACAAGGAAGATCCGCGTCCGGATTGTCCCCGCTGTGGAGGTCGAAACCTCAAGCAGCGCGGCCTGGGCACGCAACAGGTGGAGCGACTGCTGTGCGAACGCTTTCCATCCGCGCGAATTGCGCGCATGGATGTCGACACGACGAGCGGCAAATGGGCGCACACGAGAATTCTCGATCGCGTCGCCGCGGGCGAGGTGGACATTCTGCTCGGAACTCAGATGATCG
>JALYZH010000248.1 GCA_030948945.1 Gemmatimonadota bacterium
AGCGTCAGCATCAGCGGGAAGTTGACGGTCGGCGAGGTCCCGGGATTGAAGTCCGTGGCGAGCGCGACTGCGGCGCCTGCCTGGATGAGAGCGCGAGCGGGCGCCTGCTTCGGTTTGCCGAGGAAGAGCATTGTCCCGGGCAGAAGCGTGGCGACCGTCCCGGATTTGGCGAGGGCACCGATTCCCATGGGGGAGATTGCCGCGAGATGATCGGCTGAGGTTGCGCCGAGCGACGCGGCCAACTCTGAGCCTCCACACGGCTCCAGCTCATCCGCATGCATCTTGAGTCCCAAGCCGGCTTTGCGCGACGCCTCGAGAATTCTTCTCGTCTCCTCCAGTGTGAATACTCCGGGCTCGCAGAACACGTCGGCGAAGCGAGCGATTCCCAGCTCTTTCACTTTCGGGAGCAAGTCGTTGACGAGAAGCTCGAGAAATTCCGATCGACGCGCATCGCTCGACCGGTACTCGTGTGGAATTTCGTGCGCGCCGAGCCAGGTGGGGACGATGCGCATCGGTGTCGTCGCGGCGAGCCGACCGATCACGCGCAACGCTTTCAGCTCGTCAGCGACGGAGAGTCCGTAACCACTCTTGATCTCGACAGTAGTCGTTCCGTACGATGCGAGTGACCGGAGCCGCGGTACAGCGAGATCGTACAGCTCGTCCTCGCTTCGCTCGCGAAGATCTCGCACAGAGGCGTGGATGCCCCCGCCGCGCGCGGCGATTTCCAAGTAATCGTGCCCCTCCGCGCGCATCTCCTGCTCCTCGAATCTTGGCTTACCGAACACGGCGTGGGTGTGGGAGTCGACCAACCCGGGCGTGAGGACGCCACCGCGGCAATCGATTATCTCAGCGTCGGTGAATCCTGGTTCGAGGTCGCGTGCTGCGCCGATTGCCGCGATGCGACCACCGCTCACGGCAACAGCCGCGTTTTTGAGAATGCCGGCTTCACGCATCTCGCTGCCTTTCCGCGCGCGATCGGGTCCGGCGCAGGTGACGACCTGGCCCGCGTTGACGAACAGGAGGTTCTTCAAGCTTGTTCGCTCACGCCTGCCCAAAGAGCACAGGTCCGAGCGGCTGCGGTGAGGCCATCACATCCCGCACGCGTGAGAATCTGAGGGGCGCCTGCGCCTCCCCCCGACACGCGTAGTAGCACGCGTTGCAATTGATCGGCTCGTACTTCCTGAATTCGGTCCAGTGAAAATCCGTCGGAAAATCGGGACAGCGCTTCACACGACCCATCGGGTCGACGTGGATCGTTCGCATCCCGGAGCGGCAGGGCTCCGTGATTTCGCCGCGCACGTACTTGGGGATCTGCTCGAGGTAGTAATCGGAATTGGTGATCACGCCGCGCGTTTGCTTCTTGAAGGCGAGAAGCTCCCGCACCACCTGCTCGAGGTGCTCTCGCTGCTCGCGCTCGATCGTTCCCTCGTCATTGCCGTTCTTGGCCGCCGTGTAGCAGCTGAAGTTGACGCCGCATCCGAGCTCACGGGCGCGGGTGACTATCGGCATCAGCTGGTCGAGGTTGTCTCGCTTGATGACCGTGTTGAACCGGATTCCCGTGATACCCATCTCGCGCATCCGGGGAATCGTTCGAGCTATCTTCGCGCTCAGCCCGGGAATGCCGCGCGCGGTGTCGTGTCGCTCGTCGAGATAGTCGAGCGAGATGTTGAACTGGTTGATGCCCGATTTCCAGAGGGACCGAGCGCGCTCGGGCGACAGCATGCCGCCGTGGGTGATGAGCGTCACGTACTTGAGACTTATCGCGCCGTTGACCTCCGCCACAATGTCTTCGAGGTCGCGGCGCAGCGTCGGCTCACCGCCCGTGAATGTCACGAGCATCGGATTGAAGAAGCGGGCAGCGTCTGCAAAAGAAGTGAGCTCGCTCGCTTTGGCGGCTGGATCAGTCTTCCAGTAGTCGCAGAATCCGCAGTGCGCGTTGCAGCGCATCGTGACTTCGAAATGCACCAGCACAGGCCGTCGCCTGGCCGTCAGGTACGCATACTTGGCGAGGAACATCGGCACGTGCCACGGCTTGAACTCTCTCGTCAGCACGTCATTCGCTCATTGGTATGTGCAGGCCATGTTCTCGCGCGGTTTTCATCGCGTCCGGGTATCCCGCGTCGGCATGGCGAGCCACTCCGGTACCGGGATCGTTCGTCAGTACTCGCTCGAGACGCACCCGCATCTCCGGAGTTCCGTCTGCGACAATTACCTGACCGGCGTGGAGCGAGTTGCCGATTCCGACGCCGCCTCCATGGTGGAACGAGACCCACGATGCGCCGCTCGCAACATTGAGCATCGCGTTGAGAATCGGCCAATCGGCAACCGCATCAGTTCCATCGCGCATCCCCTCTGTTTCCCGGAAAGGAGAGGCGACGCTGCCTGTATCGAGGTGGTCCCGGCCGATGGCGATCGGCGCAGATATCTCACCAGAGGCGACGAGGTCGTTGATTGCAACGCCGAACTTTGCGCGGTCAGACTGGCCCAGCCAGCAGATCCGCGCCGGCAGTCCTTGAAATTTGATTTTCTTTTGCGCGAGCGAGATCCAGCGGCGAAGATGCTCGTCATTGGGGAATAGCTGGAGGGCGAGGTCGTCGGTGCGCTTGATGTCCTTCGGATCGCCTGAGAGCGCGACCCAACGGAACGGACCCTTCCCTTCGCAGAACAGCGGTCTGATGTACTCGGGGACGAACCCGGGAATGTCGAACGCGTTGCTCAATCCGGCGTCGTAGGCCACAGTGCGGATGTTGTTGCCGTAGTCGAACGTGACGGCGCCGCGTTGCTGCAGCTCCAGCATTGCGGTGACGTGACGGACCGCTGATTTGGTGGAGCGATTTACATACTCCTGCGGATCTTTCCGGCGCAGCTCGAGGGCGTCGGCGAGCGTCATGCCCGCGGGAACGTAACCGTTCAGCATATCGTGCGCGCTCGTTTGATCTGTGACGACGTCCGGATTGACGCCGCGTCGCACCAGCTCGGGAAGCACGTCGGCGGCGTTCCCGAGCAGTCCAATCGAGATCGCCTCATTCGCGCGAGTCGCCCTGTCGATGAGCTTGAGCGCGTCATCGAGATCTCGTGCCTCGCGGTCCAGGTAGCCCGTCTCGAGTCGCTTCTCTATGCGCGATTCATCAACCTCGACGATCAGCGCTGCTGCTCCTTGCATCGTCGCCGCGAGCGGCTGCGCGCCACCCATCCCGCCGAGTCCGGCCGTCAGAACAAAGCGTCCGCGCAGCGTTCCACCGAAGTGCCGTTGGGCGACGGAGCCGAGCGTCTCGTAGGTGCCCTGGACGATTCCCTGCGACCCGATGTAGATCCACGAGCCCGCTGTCATCTGTCCGTACATCATGAGCCCTTTGCGTTCGAGCTCGCGGAAATGCTCCCACGTCGCCCAGCGTCCAACCAGATTGCTGTTTGCGATCAGGACCCGAGGCGCGCCCGCATGCGTCCGAAACACTCCGACCGGTTTTCCGCTCTGCACGAGCAGCGTCTCGTCGTTGCCCAGAACGCGCAGCTCTCGCACGATGGCGTCGTAGCATTCCCAGTTGCGTGCGGCCTTCCCCGTCCCGCCGTACACCACCAGATCCTCAGGACGCTCGGCCACGTCGGGATCGAGATTGTTCATCAGCATTCGCAGCGCGGCTTCCTGCTGCCATCCCTGGCAGGAGATGGCGTTGCCGCGCGGGGCCCATATCGGGCCGCGCTGCTCTTTCACCGTCACGGATGGCCGAGGCTTCACTTTGAGATCCGTCACGTCACAGCTCCAATGTCGGCGAAACGCTGATCCGATACCGCGGTCATGAGGGCAGAGATGTCTCCACTGAGAACTCTATCCGCCACGAGGCGCGGCACGATCTCGCGCACGCGCTCGTAGGCGGTGCGAACTCCACGGCCCGGCTTGAGCGGCGCCCTGAAATCGATTGCCTGCGCGCCGCACATCAGCTCGATCGCCAGAATGTTCTCCACATTGCGAAGAACGCGCCGTGCTTTCCACGCCGCG
>JALYZH010000390.1 GCA_030948945.1 Gemmatimonadota bacterium
GCGCAAGACAGATCCACCCGCCTGCCTTCCGGATCATGAAGTTTATGAGCTCGGGCGTGACGAGCTGGGCGGCGCAGATCAGATCGCCTTCGTTCTCCCGATCCTCGTCGTCAGCCACGATGACGAGCTTGCCGGCCTTGATGTCAGCGATCGCCTGCTCGACTGTTCCGAACTCCATAAATCCTCTAATGCTCCAGCGAGAAATCAGCCAGTGAATCTACCGCCGATGGGTCTCGCACGTACGGCTCGAGCAACCGCTGCACATGTTTGGCAATCACATCGGCTTCGACGTGCACCCTGCTTCCGGCAGTGAGCTCGCCGAGAGTGGTGTGACGCAGAGTGTAATCGATCAGCGAAAGCTGTAAACCGCCAGGCTTGAGCTCGTTTACCGTGAGGCTCACGCCGTCGACTGCGATCGAACCATGCAGCACGAAGAGGGGCTCGATGGAAGCGGGAATCGAAAGATCTATCAGCAGCGCATCACCCGATAGCTCGCGCGCTGCAACGATACCCACACAATCGACGTGACCTTGAACGATGTGCCCGCCGAGCCGGTCAGTCGAACGGAGAGACCGTTCGAGATTGACCAGAGTTCCGGCGTTCCACTCACCTATGGTGGTCCGCTCCAGGGTTGTGAGGACCGCAGCCGCAGTGAACCATCCAGATCCAAACTCACGGACGGTCAGGCACGCGCCGCTCACGGCAATGCTCTCGCCAGCGGCGAGGTCGTTGAAGGGAGCACGGATGCGCAGCTCGCGCCCGGCGTCGGTCTGCCGGACGGTCTCGATTTCGCCAACGTGCTCGATCAATCCCGTGAACACTCAGTCCCCTCTCAACGCGTATTCCGTCATCAAATCATCACCAAAGGCGGCGCGACGCACAACACGCGCGCTCCCAAGCTCCTCCTGAAAGGAGTCACTCAGCCCGTCGAAGGGGCTGAGAGCGGTCTCGCCCAGGATAACTGGTGACTGAAAGATAACCAGTCGGTCTACCAGCCCCTGCCGGAGAAATTCCCGCGCGACTCGCGCTCCGCCCTCCACCATCAGGTGCTGCACCTCGAAATCACGCAGCGCTGCGAGCGCGGTCGGCAAATCCTCGGCCTCAAATACATCCACGCCCGCGTTGTGCAGGGCAGCGAGCCGAGTGACGGGCGGATGATGGGCGAAAATAATGGTTGGCGTTTCCTTCGCAGTGCGAACCAGAGTGGCCTCGACCGGGGTCTCGGCGTTCCGGTCGAAGATGACACGCATTGGGGCCACTCGGGGCCTTATGGAGCCCCTGGCGGTCAGTTGGGGATCGTCGGTCCGCACAGTTCCGAGCCCCACAGCGATCGCATCGACGTTTGCGCGCAAGCGCTGCACTTCGTTCCGTGAGAGCTCGTTGCTTATCCAGCGTCGCTCGCCCGACGGGTCGTTCATCTTGCCGTTGGACGAGAGCGCGAGCTTGAGCGTGACCCAGGGCCGCGCGGCATTAGCGGCGGCGAAGAAGAAGGGTGCGTTGAGCTCCAACGCGGCTGCTTCCTCGACTCCGAAGTCGACTTGCACGCCGTAGTCCTCCAGATGTCGCGCGCCACCGCCTGCCAGCGCTGTGGGATCCGCGGCGGCGATTACGACGCGGCTCACCCGTGCCTGGAGTATCGCCTCGGTGCATGGCGGCATCTTGCCGAAGTGGTTGCAAGGCTCGAGGGTTACATACATGGTCGAGCCCCGCGCACGATCACCCGCCGCTTTGAGTGCTAAGGCTTCTGCGTGCGCCTCTCCGAAGCGGGCGTGATAGCCCTCCCCGACCACGACACCGTCCCTAACGACAACAGCGCCGACCATTGGGTTCGGCGCTGTTTGTCCCCAGCCAAGCTGGGCGAGGGCCAGCGCGCGACGCATGTATTCCGCGTCGCGCGCATCGTTAGAAGCCGAATCGTGCTCCGACCGATCCGTAGACTCTGGAATCGGCTGCCTGCTTGCCATTGAAGGTGTTGTAAGTGTTGATCGTCCCACCTGATACCTGTCCAATTTCGCCCGTCAGCTTGAAAAGAAGAAGGTTCATGGACA
>JALYZH010000396.1 GCA_030948945.1 Gemmatimonadota bacterium
CCACGGTCCCGGACAGCTTGTCGGCTATCCGATCGTTGACCTCAAGCGTCACCGGCAGGACCTGCACTGGTATCTGCGGAAGATCGAAGAGGCGCTGATCAGCGCCCTCGCCGATTACGGGATTCCCGCTACACGAAATCCGAGCTTCACCGGGGTTTGGACGAGAGGAAAAAAGATCGCGTCGATCGGCGTCCACGCGCGCGACTGGGTCACCTGGCACGGCTTCGCGCTGAACGTCACGACGGACCTTTCCTATTTTGATCTTATCGTGCCCTGCGGAATCGATGGAGTCGTCATGACCTCCATCGCCCGCGAGCTGGGCATCGAAGAAGTCTCGGCGCAGGATGTGAGAGACAGGGTGTCGGCCAAGTTTGCGGAGGCGTTCGATCTGACGGCAGTAGTCACGTCCCATTCGGCGCTCCTCGAGTCCGTTGCGTGACGGACACCCTCAAGGTCTATCCGCCACGAGAGCGTCTCGAAACTGCTGGCACGCCCCGCGATTTCGCTTCGGAGCTCAATCCGCAGCAGGCGGCGGCGGCGACACATGCAGACGGGCCCCTTCTCATCATTGCTGGCGCTGGAACCGGAAAGACGCGTACGCTCGTCTACCGTGTCGCGCACCTGATCGATCGCGGCGTCGCCGCCGAGCGGATCCTTCTCCTCACCTTTACTCGCCGCGCCGCCCAGGAGATGCTCTCCCGCGCCGAAAGATTGGTCGGCAACAACAGCAAGCGCGTGCATGGCGGGACGTTTCACGCCACCGCGCATCGTCTGTTACGCCGCTACGGCCCCGCCGCCGGTCTGCCCAAGGATTTCACGATCATGGACCAGGGCGACTCCGCGGATCTCATGCAGCTGTCGCGCGCTCAGCTGGGATACGCCGCCCGGACCAAGCGATTCCCGAAGAAGGAGACACTGCAGTACGTCTACTCGCGGCACATCAACACCGGCATCCCGGTCGATGACATCGTCCGCGACGAATACTCTCAGTTCGTCGATTACCTCGAGGATTTCACCAAAATTTACGCCGACTACATCCGGCGGAAGCAGGAAAGGAATCTTGTCGACTACGACGATCTGCTGCTTTTCTGGGCGCTGATGCTCGAGGCGTCGCCGGAGCTCTGCCAGCAAATCGGCGGGATGTACGACCACATTCTCGTCGATGAATACCAGGACACCAACGTGCTTCAGGCGCGGATTCTTCGCGGCATGTGCAGCTGCCACAGCAATATCACTGTGGTCGGAGACGATGCGCAGAGCATCTATTCGTTCCGCGGCGCCAACTTCCGGAACATCCTCGACTTTCCCAAACAGTTCGCTGGTGCAACGA
Source organism: Gemmatimonadota bacterium (assembly GCA_030948945.1). The sequence continues at coordinate 1,331 of JALYZH010000396.1, forward strand.
CGGTCACTCTGGAGCAGAACTACCGGTCCACGCAACCGATATTGAGCGTCACCAACACCCTCATATCGCGCGCCGCCGAGAGATTCACCAAGAATCTCTGGACGGAGAGGACGGGTGGAGAGACGCCCTGGCTGGTGGCGGCGCGCGACGAGCAGCAGCAGACGCAGTTTGTCGTCAATCGAATACTGGAGCTTCACGAGGAAGGTACGCCGCTGCGCGAGATCGCGGTGCTTTTCCGAGCCGGCTACATGTCCGCCGACCTCGAGATCGAGCTCACGAACCGCAAGATTCCATTCGAGAAATGGGGTGGACTCAAGTTTCTGGAAGCAGCGCACGTGAAGGACGTGCTCGCATTCCTTCGCATTCTGGAGAATCCTCGCGACGAAGTGAGCTGGTATCGGCTCCTGCTCCTGCTTCCCGGCATCGGCGACGCGACCGCCCGCGCGGCGATTGATTCGATGATCGCGGCCGCCTGGGAGTCGAACGCCTTCGGGCGCTACAGTCCGCCGCCAAGAGCGAAGGCGGCCCACGCTGCATTGGTTACGCTGCTCGACGGGCTGCGCTCAGGCCCCGTTCAGGACGAGGCTCAGGTGGCCGCGGACATCGCCCGGGTGCGTCAACTCTACGACAACATCTTGCGCGAGCGCTACGACCGGGTAGAGCCGCGACTCGCCGATCTTGACCAGCTGCAGATAATCGCCGCGGGTTATCCCGATCGCGCCACATTCCTGTCGGCGCTTGCGCTCGAGCCCCCACAGGCGACGCAGGATCTTCCCGGCGGCAGCACCCGAGAGGACAACGACTGCCTGATTCTCAGCACCGCGCATTCCGCCAAGGGAAAGGAGTGGGACGCGGTGTTCGTGATATGGGCGGTCGACGGATGGTTCCCGTCCGCACGGTGTCTCAACAGCGAAGAAGAGACAGAGGAGGAGCGTCGGCTGATGTACGTCGCGCTTACCCGTGCTCGCAATTACCTCAGCGTGACCTACCCGCTCAACGCCTACTCGTCGCGGCGCGGTGCGGACTACTCGCTCGACCAGCTCTGTCGCTTCATCGACCGTGGAGTTCGCGACAATATGCAGCGGGTAGCTCTGGCCAGCGACAACACCCCGGCGAAGGAAGACGCGCTTCCCAGGCAACCGGCCCTGGATTTGCGCGCTCTATTGCGGTCGCGATTCGGCGGTTAGCAGGCCCCTGACTGGGCTGGGACAGCATACAAGACCTTTACAGTTGGCTTCCAACTTCGGTCTTTCCAACCTCCGGCTCGAGCACTATGCTTTCGTTAACAGGGAGCTTGTATGACGCAGCTCGATCGAAGCTGGGCCCTATCCCGCCGCTCAAGTCTCTCAACGGCTGGAATCCTTCTCATTACCGGCTGCGCTTTCGTCCATCCGCCCAGTCATGAGCTGCCGACCAGTGCCGGACATCTCATTAGTTCAGAGAGCATTCAGGCTTCCGGGGGCACGACCGCGTGGGATGTTCTCAAGCGAACATCTTTCATCTCCACTCAGGACGCGAAGGGCGGGGGTCCGGGACGAATGTGGTATCGTGGTCGAGGAAGCATCCTACTCGACGAAACTCCCCTTGTTGCGATTGACGGCGCGCCCCAGTCCGACTTCCACGTCCTCGGGACTCTCCTGGCGAACGCGATCGACAACATAAGAATCCTGAGCGCGAGCGAAGGAACCGTTCTCTATGGGATCGCCGCCGGCGGTGGGGCGATCCTCATCCAGACGCGTACCGAGGTCATCTTACCCAAGCAGTAAGTAGCCACTCATAAACTAGATGCAAAGAGGGGAGCGCTTTCGCGCTCCCCTCTTTGTTTTCCCTACGCGCGCCTTATGGTGCGGCGGTGTTGCAACTAGCTGTCTTGAAGATACCGTTGCTCTCCTCAAAGATCGGAACCGGCAGATTTACCCCTGGGCCATAAACGCCGCCAGGCTGTCCCGTCAGGATGTACGTACCTGTTGGATACACGGCGTTGAACGGACGTCCGATCTGTCTGATCAAGCGTCGCATGTCGCCGAGGCGATGAGCGGTGAGGTAAAGCCAGAATCCGCGCTCCGCGAATGTAAGGTTTTCACGAGCCACCTGCGTTCCCGGATCGACAAGATCCGCGAGCCCTGTTGGGGTCGTGTGGGCAGTTGTATTTGTCTCGACTCCGCCGGCAGTAGACGGGTTAGAGCATGCAGGCGAGCCAGGCACGCACTGATTCAACGCGAGTACGTGACGCGGATCATTGATCTTGATCAGCCAGTTTGCGATATCGTTCTTGCGGAGATACGCCTCGGCCTCGATCAAGCGAGCCTCTGTGCCGCTAGCGACGACGATCGGAGTTTCCCGCGCCGGATACTTCTGCGAGCGGAACGTATTCGGATTGTTGTTGAACCCCGTAACCGCCGGAAGGAAAGCGGTTCGCACGTCGGCTCCATTTACGAATTGTGTGCGATATGCCAGACCGACGTTTCCGCCGGCGGTCGCGCTTCCTTCGCGATTGCCTTGCCCCCAACGCGCCTGGTTGACGTCGAACGCCCAGACTCCGTTGTTCTCTCGCGTGGTGTTGTTAGAGTGTGAGACAAGGTACGAGAAGGTCGTCGGAACCCCAGTGGTGCCGTTGATGGTAACGAGCGCTGAATCGAGAAATGCGTCGCCATATGTGTTGGCTAGATTCAGATAAGCGCGAGCTTTCCCGACTCTGGCCAGGCGCAGCTGCGCGGTCGCGGCCGCGGAGACCGGCGTTATGGAGTTTGCGACAGCGGTCGCGCTGTCGAATCGGTTGATTGCCGTGCGCAACATCTCAACGGTGCTGAGTCCGGGCTTGCCGAGGACAGCGCCGTTGCTGGTCACCGAATCGAACGGAACTCCGGAGCAGTAGATCTCGGCAAACAGAACGTAATCCAACCCCGCTATGTTTAGAATCTCCGCACGCTGAACGGCGAAGCCGTTGACTTCGCCGGGAAGGAACGTCGACGCCAGCTCTGCATACTTGGCTGCCGCCTGTTCCGCTGACTGCCGCGAGCGGGAGAGGTTTCGAAACACGACGTCGTTGTTGGAATTGTCCGGACGGGTATTCCGCGCGTCGATTTCAACGCGTGTAGTGAACGTATCAGTGATGTAGAACTCATCACCCAACAATCCACTGTAATTGACGACGCCCTCGTTGCCACCGGGTGTTGACCCGTTGAACCCGACTTGAAAATCAGCCAGAACTCCGCCATAAACTGTCGGAAGCGCTGTTTTGTTCGTAACAGCGGTAATGGGAACGATATCCGGCCTGTTGACCGTCAGCAGCTTGTCGGTGTTACAGGCCGTCGCCGTTACCGCGCTGGCCACCCCAAGGATAGCCAGCAATCGGAATCGGTAGGAGCTTGCTCTACGCATATAGGTACCTTTGCGGAATCGCCGCATTAGAAGTTGATGTTGATGCGACCGACGTAGCGCTTCACCGGTGGCTGCGAGAGGAACTCGGCCTGAGTGAAATTCGCCGCCGTGAAGTTGATCTCGGGATCGAGGCCGGTGTACTTGGTCCACGTGTGGAGGTTACGTCCGGCGAAGGTTAGGCTGACGCCGCGAGTCATCCCGATTCTCGATGCGAACTGAGTCGGAACATCCCAGGTGAGCGAGACCTCGCGCAACTTGACGTAGGAGGCATCCTCTATGTAGCCGGCGGCCGTTCCAAATTGGAAGTTTGCTATGGCGCGCGCCTGCTCCCAGAGTGGCGTCCCTTTGACATATAACGCGGGGCAATTATTTACGGCCCCGCAACGGAACTCTTCGGTGCTGTTGTACTGCTTGAACCCGCGCTGTGCATCAAGAAGAGTGTTCAGGTGCAGATTCTTGAAGAACGCCATCGAGGAACTGAGCGACCATGTGTGGGTCGGCAACGGGTTCCCCAAATAGGCGGTATCGCCGATGACTACTTCCGAGTAATCAATGATTCCGTCGTTGTTGGCATCGGAATACGTGTAGACCCGCTGATAGTACGCACCGAGCGGACGGCCTTCTGTGTGACGTTGTGATGCGCCTCCCAACCCGAAGATGATCGGTTGAATCTTGTTGCCGAGAGCATCAAGGCCGAGATCGATGAGGTTGTTTTTGACCGTTGCGTAGTTCAGTGTCATGTCCCACCCAAACCGCTCCAGTCGCAGGAGTCCGAGCGTGGCTTGCAGCTCGACTCCCTTGTTGGAGACACGACCGATGTTCGTCAGCTGCGAGGTCGCAGTACCGGCTCCCGACGGAAGCGTCCTGCTGATGAGAGCATCCCTCGATTGCTTATCGAATACGGTAAAGTCGAGGCCAAGTCGGTCGTTGAGCATGCTCGACTCGAATCCGAACTCGCCCTCGCGAACCTTCTCGGGACGGAGGTTTGGATCGCCCAGATTTCCGACGTTGATGCCGCCGGTCTCGGTGCCGACCACGCTAACCGCAGTTGGGTTGAAATACTGGAGGGCGTCGACGGGGCCCGGACGCAGACCTGACACGCCGTACGCGCCACGTAACTTGAATGTGCTGATAAATCTCTTGGGGAACCAGCTCTCGCGGCTCATCACATAGGAAATGCTTCCCGATGGATACCTGGCGAACTTGAATTCACGTCCGAAAGCGCTGTTCTTGTCGCCGCGCAGAGCTCCGGTGATGAAGATCCGGTCCAGAAGCTCAAACTGCTGCTGCCCGAAATAGCCGAGCGTCCGGTTATCCAGTTGATCTTCTCCGACGGCGAATCCCGTCGATGTTCCAGCCAATGATCCGGTTCCGGCGACCAGCGTCGTTCCGAAAGCCTGGTTGTCGGTGAAATTCTCGCGTTGGAACTGGGTGCCGACCGAGGTCTTGGAAACCACAGACTGACCAAGGTTGAACGACGCCGTTCCGCTCAGATTGGCCGTGTAGTTGTAAATCTGGTACCGATTGGCCGTGCGATTTCCAATACGATTGCTCGTGTTGTTATCGATAATGTTCGGTGGAAGCAGCTGCGCATCAAAACGGTTCAGAGCGTCGTAGCCAAGCGTTCCAAGTACCTGCAGCCACGAGAGCGGGGTATAATTTCCGTTCAGGCCACCGGTAAACCGCTCGATATCCTGGTTCGATTGCAGTGAGTAAAGCTTCGAAGGCGCGCGGGTGAAATACCCAAGACGGCTTCCCGATGCCGGCTCGACCGGCTCATTCGGGCGCGACTTGCCGAGCAACCCGTTCGGCACAATGCCGAGATTGTTATTGTCGTTCTGCGGTAGAGAGGCACGGCTGGTCAGATAACCACCGTTGATCTGCACCCGGAGCGTGCTGAAAGGCACCAGGTTCAGATTCGAGCGAACGTTGACGCTGCGCAAACGATTATTGAGAAAAACTCCCGTCTCGTCATTGATATCGGTGGACACGAAATACTGGGCGAGATCATTCCCGCCTGACGACTGGAGTCCGCCGCGATTGTTACGACCCGTCCGGAATGGGCTGTTCTCCATTAGAGGATTGTAGACGAACAGCGAGTCGAACGCTGGACATCCGCCCCCGGGGAGATCCGCGAGGAAGCAGAACGAAGGGTTAGTTCCGCCGTTCACATAAGAGTTGTAATTGGCGGGAAACTTGTCGTACGGCTTGATGCTTCCGGTCTCGGCGTAAACCGTATAGGTCGGCTTGCCGGCACGACCGCGCTTCGTTGTCACCTGAATAACGCCGTTCGCAGCAGCCGTTCCGTACAGGGCCGACGCAGCCGGTCCTTTCAGAATGTCGATGCTCTCGATCTCGTCAGGATCCAGGTCGTTCAGACGTGAAACGCTCTGGCCGCCAAGATTCGGCGAAAAACTGTTCGCCGAATTGTTGACCCTAACGTTGTCGATGATGAGCAGTGGCTCATTCGACAGGTTGAGGCTGTTGGCGCCGCGGATGCGAATACGCGCACTCGTTCCGGTGGTGCCACCGCTCTGAATCACCGTGACACCAGGCGCCCGACCCTGAAGCAGGCTCGCCCCATTCGGAACGGCTGCCTTCTGAATATCTGCTAAGGCGATGTTCGACACTGCGTTACCAACCTCTACTCTACGCTGCTCTCCGCCCTGGGCGGTGACGAGCACTCGATCGAGCGAGATCGCCGCCGACGACAAGGCGAAGTCCACGCTGTTCGTCGAGCCCGCCGTCACGTTCACCGGTTGAGCGGTCGACGCGTAGCCGATGCGTAACGCACGCACCTGGGCCGGTCCTGCCGGGACGTCCGAGATCCGGTAGCGCCCCTCCGCGTCGGTGCGAGCACCACGCGTTGTTCCCACGATCACCACGTTGGCGTCAGCGACGGGTTGGCCAGAGCCACTCTCCGTCACCCTGCCCGTGATGGTGCCTGAGGACTGTGCAAATGCGAGCAATGGCACAAATGCCAATGCCCCCATTGCCACAGTCAGCCTGCGCAATAGACGTATCATGTTCTCTTCGATCTCCTAGCCGGTTGGCTTGCTAGGCGGGTTGCCGCGTTGACGCGTTCGCGCCCGTTGGGCAATAGAACGGCCGATCGCAATCGCCATTCTGCGGCTGGTCCCTCAGGGATAGCCGGAGGTAGCAGACCCGCGCAAAGTGAAGCCGCTAAGGTAGAGGCGAGGTCTCGGTTAAGTCAAGACTGAGCCGGTGAAAGCATACAAAAAGCATACAAACCGCACATGGGCGGGTGGGAATGGGTTGGTGCCTTGACCGGTTGAACGATAGGGCCCCAATAACTAACCGTGTCCGATACAGGGGCATCAGGGTGAGCTAGGCGGCTTGTCCACGCCGGCCCAATCCCGCAGAGGCAAAAAGGGATTCTTGGGATTTTTTTTCGCGAGTCCGATGATTCGGCCGATCGTTCGCTTCAGGTCCTTACCCTCGCGCTCATAGATTCGATCGAATACGTCCAGGTCGCTCGCGTAGACTCGTCTCGCCAGGAGCGAGGCATTGTCCAGCGGCACCCGCTCCGCATATCGCGGACTTATTGTCTTGAGCGCGGGAGCCATCTCAGATACCAGCGCCTGTCGCGTGCGTGCGTACACCGTGTCGCGCGCGTGAATTCGTGCTTCCTTGTCACCTGGATGCGCCGCGTACGCGGAGTCCAGTGACTTGATGACTCTGGACCAGAAGCGCGCCAGGAGCTTGTCGTCCTCCCACTGGGCGTCGAGCCTGGCCGCCGCCGCCGGCTGACCGCGCGATCTGAAAAACGCGGCGGCACCTCGAGCTCCGACAAACATGGCAAAGGACTCGTTGAATGGTGCCTGTCCCGACGCGTAGAACGTGTTGTGAGTGAGCTCGTGAATCACGGTGTTCGCGAGCGAGAGCGTGTCGCCTTTGAGCGTGGTGTTTAGCAGAGGATCGTTGAAGAATCCGAGAGTGCTGAACGCGTCGGACGGCCGCACGTAGACGTCGAATCCATCTTCGGAGAGACTCTTCGCATCTCGCTTCGCCGCCGCAAAATCGAAGTAGCCCTTGTAGGGCACGCGCCCCACAATTGGAAACCACCAGGTGTATGCCTTAAGGGTATCTCGGTACGCCGCAGACACTAGCAGGACTAAAGTGTCGTGATCCAGGCGTGAATATGTCGTGAAGCTGTCCTTAGTTCTTAGTCTCAACGAGTCTTTTGCGTACTGTCGCGCCGCCAAGACCACCCTAAGTTTGTCTTTCGCGTCGGGTGGCGTCGCCGGATCCCGAACCAACTCGGAAATCGGCTGTCTCCGACTCAGAATCTTGGCCTCCTCCCACGCCCCGCGACTTAGATAACAAGCTGTCGGGGTGGAGATCAGAGCCAAGACGCCGAGCGCAACCGCTATCGCCACGAATCCGCGGCGCATTATCTTACCAAGTGTCCTTCGTTCATCTTCACTGTCACTCCGAATACTCGCTTCTCGACGGCGCAAACCGTATCGATGATCTCATCGCCAGAGCGTTGGAGTTCGAGCAGCCAGCGCTCGCGATAACCGATCACGGTAACCTTCACGGCGCTTGGGAGTTCCAGGAAAAAGCGAAGAAAGCTGGACTAAAGCCGATTGTCGGCATGGAAGCCTATGTCGCACCAGGCGATAGACGCGCTCGCGACCGCGTCGGCGGCGACCGGGGAAAACCCTACTACCACCTCGTCCTCCTCGCTCAGAATGCGACCGGCTACAGGAATCTAGTCAAGCTCTCATCCCTCGCCTACACCGAGGGATTCTACGCCAAGCCAAGGATGGACCGCGAGCTCCTCGCCAAATACAGCGAGGGGATCGTCGTATCCTCGGCTTGTATGGCCGGCGAGATCGCGCACCATCTCCTCTCAGAAGAGTACGATCAGGCGCGCGCCGCAGCGTCCTGGTACGCGGATGTGTTCCGCGATCGGTACTACCTCGAGGTGCAGGCGCACGACTCCGAGAATCAGGCCACCCTCAACAGTCGCGTCTTTCAGCTCGCCGCCGAGCTGAATCTTCCAGTCCTCGCGACCAACGACGCGCATTTCCTCAAGCGCGACGACCACGACGCGCACGACGTCCTCCTCTGCATCGGACTCGGCAAGGATTTTTCCGACACCAATCGGATGCGTTACGACGAGGGGCTCTACTTCAAGAGCGCGCCCGAGATCGCCGATGCATTTCCGGGACGAAAGGACGTCCTCGACAACACCCTGCGCGTTGCGGATGAAACCGCGATCAAATTCTCGAAGCAGTACAAGGTTCCGTCGTTTCCGCTCCCCGCTGGAGTCGAAACGGAGAACGAGCTCCTGGTACGACTGGCGGAAGAAGGCGCACACTGGCGCTATGGCACCGATCTCCCCGCGAATGTCCGCGAGAGGCTCGACTACGAGCTCGGAGTAATCACCAGCACCGGATACGCTGGGTACTTCCTCATCGTCGCTGATTTCATCAAGGCCGCGCGTGAAAAGGGAATTCCTGTCGGTCCTGGGCGTGGGTCCGCCGCTGGCTCACTGGTGGCATACTCGCTTCGCATCACCGATGTCGACCCACTCCAGTTCGATCTCCTCTTCGAGCGCTTCCTGAATCCGGAGCGCGTCTCGATGCCGGACATCGACGTCGACTTCTGCTTCGAGCGCCGCGGCGAGGTCATCGAGTACGTGCGTCAGAAATACGGACGCGATTCCGTCGGCCAGATCATCACCTTCGGAACACTGAAGTCTCGCGCCGCAATTAAGGACGTGGGGCGAACCCTCGGCTTCAGTCCGGCCGAGACCGACTACCTCGCCAAGCTGATCCCGAACCATCCGAACTTCTCGCTCACGGTCAAGGAAGCGATCGAGCGCATTCCGGAAGTGCGCGAGCTGTACACGGCGCGGAAGGACGACCCACGCGAAGTGAGGGAGAAGAAGGACCGGTATCGCCAGCTCCTCGACTACGCGATGAAGCTGGAAGGCCTGTCGCGCCACGCCGGCGTTCACGCGGCCGGTGTCGTCATCGCCCCCGGTCCGCTCGATGAGTACGTGCCGGTGTGCACTCAGGCGTCCAAGGGCGCGGGCAGCGCCAGCGACGAATCCATTGTCGTCACCCAGTACGACATGAACGCGCTCGAGAAAGTGGGAATGCTCAAGATGGATTTCCTTGGGCTCACCACTCTCACCGTGATCGCCGATGCGCTGCACGGTATCAATGAGCGCACTGGCTCGGCGCCAGATCTCGACAAGCTCCCTCTCGACGATGTCGAGACCTACCGAATGTTGCGCGCTGGCAAGACGGCGGGTGTGTTCCAGTTCGAGTCTCCGCTCGCGACCGACATGCTCAAGAGCATTCGCGCCGATCGGTTCGACGACCTCGTCGCATCGAACGCCCTGATGCGTCCGGGCCCGCTCGACGCAGGAATGCACCGCGTCTATATGCGGCGGAAGCGTGGAGAGGAGCCGGTCTCCTACATCCTGCCAGAGCTGGCGCCAATCCTCGAGACGACCTACGGCGTCATCACCTATCAGGAACAGGTGATGCGTATCGCGCAGACGCTCGCCGGCATCTCGCTCGCCGAAGCAGACGTGCTCCGCAAGGCAGTGGGGAAAAAAGATGCAGAGCTCATTCGTGCCGAGCTCGCCAAGTTCATCGAGAAGTCGGTAGGACGCGGGCACGACCGCGAGATCATCGAGGAGATCGCGAGCCAGATCGAGACATTCGGCCGGTACGGCTTCAACAAGTCGCACGCGGTCGCGTACTCGATCATCTCCTACCATACCGCCTGGCTAAAGACGCACTTCCCCGCCGATTTCATGGCGGCGCTGATGTCTTCGCAGATCGGCGACACCGACGGCGTGGTGAAGTACATCAACGAAACGCGACAGCTCCACGTACCGGGCGCGGCCGAAGCAGGGGTTGAGATCCTCCCGCCGGATGTGAACGAGTCAGGGTACAAGTTCACCGTTGTTGGAGAGACGAAGATCCGCTTTGGGCTAGGCGCCGTGCGGAACGTCGGGCGTGGGGCGATCGATTCGGTCATCGCCGCCAGAAAGAAGGACGGACCATTCCAGTCTCTCTTCGACCTGTGCGAGCGTATCGATCTTCGCGTCTGCAACAAGCGGGTACTGGAAGCCTTGATCCACGCCGGAGCAATGGATTCGCTCGGTGGACATCGCGCCCAGCTTGCGGCTGCTCTCGACACCGCCATTCGCGAAGCCTCGTTGAGGCAGGAGGACATCGCCACTGGCCAAGTGTCTCTTTTCGGTGCACCCGCGGAAGAGTCCGAGAACGCCCAGACGACGCACACACTTCCCAACGTGCAGCCCTGGACGGAGTCCGAGCGGCTCGCCAGGGAAAAGGAGATTCTCGGGTTCTACATCTCCGGCCACCCTCTGGAGCGATTCCGCACCGAAGCCGAGATCTTTGCTACGCATCTGGTGTCCGACCTCGGCAAGTGGCGGCCCGAGCCGATGACGCTCTCTGTCGTCGTGACGAACATCAAGCGACAGATGAGCAAGAAGTCCGGCTCCGAGTTCGCCCGACTGACAATCGAGGATTTCTCGGGGTCCTGTGAAGTTCTGATCTTTCCGGAAAAGTGGGCGACCCTCAACGATCAGATTCGCACCGACGTACCAATGTTATTGAAGGGCGCGTACTCTCGTCGGGACGAGGGCGCCGACAATCCGGCTTTCATCGTCGAGTCGGCAACGAAGCTGGCGGAGATGCGGACCAATGGTCAGGTGACGGTTGCAATCGATCTGGCAAAGGGCGCATACTCGAGTGACGTGATGTCGGACGTGCGAGCAATAGCCGAGACTTACCCCGGGTCCGCCCCCCTCGAATTTCGCTGGAGCGACGGAACCGGTACCCAGGCACGCCTTCGCTCCAGATCGTTGACATTGGCGGCGGATGGTGCAGCGTTGAGCGCTCTGCGTAATATTCTGGGCGAGTCTTCCGTCAGACTTCAGCGGGGGAGCTGACAGGTGGCATCAGCGACACAGCTTGAGTTCGAGAAGCCGATCGCCGAACTGGAACGCCAGATCGACGAGATCAAGAAAACCGCCGGGGACAGTCAGCTCAGCGTCGCTGAGGCGATCGAGCCGCTTGAGCGGAAACTCTCAGATCTGCGCGAAGAGGTTTACAGGAACCTCACGCCGTTCCAGCGAGTCCAGGTCGCGCGGAACCCGAAGCGTCCTTTCACCGCTGATTATATCCGCCTCGCGTTCACCGACTTCATCGAGCTGCACGGCGATCGCGCATTTCGCGATGACGCCGCTATCATCGGAGGCTGGGCCCGGCTCGACGACGATACCGTGATGGTGATCGGACATCAGCGTGGCCGCGACACCAAGGAGCAGCTGCGCCGCAACTTTGGGATGCCGCACCCCGAGGGCTATCGCAAGGCACTGCGGTTGATGAAGCTCGCCGAGAAATTCCACGTTCCCGTTCTGACGTTCATCGACACACAGGGCGCATGGGCGGGGCTTGGCGCCGAAGAGCGCGGTCAATCCGAGGCGATTGCGCGCAACCTCTACGAGATGAGTCAGCTGACCGTTCCCATCGTCGCGACCGTGATCGGAGAAGGTGGATCGGGCGGCGCGTTGGCGCTCGGCGTCGCCGACAGAGTTCTCATGATGGAGAATGCAGTCTATTCCGTGATTTCCGTCGAGGGTTGCGCGGCGATTCTCTGGAAGGATGCAAAAAGTCCCGAAATGCGTGAAAAGGCGGCGACTGCCTTGAAGATCACGGCGCCGGAGCTGCTCGAGCTCAAGGTGATCGACGAGGTCGTCCCCGAGCCGAAAGGCGGCGCGCACGCCGATCACGAGGCCGCCGCGAAGGCGCTCCAGGAAGTGATCGTCAAGTATCTCGAGGAGCTGCGCAAAATGCGGCCGGAGAAACTGGTGCGCCGTCGCCGGCAGAAATTTCTCCGCCTTGGCGCGTGGACGGAGTAGGCTGTGGCGCATCTCGTCGAAGTCGCCTTCAAGGGCAACCGTAAGGAGTTCTTTCTCTGGGACTATCCCGATCCGCCGCCAATCAACGCGGCCGTGATCGTTGATGTCGATCGCGGAGAGGACCTCGGTTACGT
>JALYZH010000057.1 GCA_030948945.1 Gemmatimonadota bacterium
CTCGCGGCCGCAACGAGAAATCAATGGCGGAGAAGCTCGCCGCCGAAGTGATCGCCGCCAGCAAGGGTGAGGGTAACGCGGTCAAGAAAAAGGAAGACACGCACCGCATGGCAGAAGCGAACAAGGCGTTCGCGCATTATCGCTGGTAGCCCCGTGCAGCAGTTTCAGATTTCGGCCCCGTCTGGTGCTTATCGGACGGGGCTTTTTTTGTCGTTGAGGGCCGAGAACGGAACTCAAACGGCGTGGCAGCGTAATTGAATAGAGAGAGTGAAGAGACATGCGAAGGTGTACACGGCCAAAACGGAGACGCTAATTGGAGTCACACGAGGTCGTGCCAGCGGGCACAACGAATCCGCGCCGAAAAATCTTCTCCACGCTTTTTCGTGTCGCGCTGCTCGCGGCCGCGTTTCTGGTCCTCAGGCGCGAGCTCGACGGACTAGCCCTCGACGATCTCATTGCCAATGTCCGCAGTTACGGGCTTCCGCACCTGGCACTGGGTCTGGCGTTCACCGTCGCCAGTTTCTTGACTCTTGGACTCTTCGAGCTGCTAGCGCTCCGCTACGTCGGTAAGCGAGCGGAACGGATCGTACCGCGGCGGACAGCCTTCGCTACCGCGTTTGTCGCACATGCGTACAGCCAATCGGTCGGTCTGGCAATTCTCACGGGCACCGCGGTGCGAATTCGGTCCTACTCGAGGTATGCGTTGAACGCGCTCGACGTGGCGCGCCTGAGCGTGTTCGTAACGGTCACCGCCACGCTTGGACTTCTCACGAGCGGCTCGCTCGCATTCCTGACGACACCGGGTCGCGCACGCTTCTTCAACGTCGCGCTCTCCCTGACTCCGTTCGGAATCCTTCTCCTTCTCCCAGTGGTGGCGTACTGCTTGTGGGGGACATTCGGCCGTTCGGATTTTCTCGGACGCGGACGATGGCGAATCCGTCGCCCAACTCTCGGATTGGCGCTGAAACAGATCGGCATTTCATCGCTCGACTGGGTGTTCGCTGGGGCGGTGCTGTTCTTTCTGCTCCCACGCACGTTGCACATTTCGTTCAACGCCTTTCTTGGCGTCTACCTCATCGCTCAAACCGCCGCGGTCATCAGTCACGTTCCGGGAGGCGTAGGGGTGTTCGAAGCCATTGTGCTAGCTCTTTTGGCGGGGCCGGCGGAAGAGCGCGCAGCTTCTTCCCGGCTGTCGGCTTCATTGGTCGCGTCCCTCCTGGTGTACCGAACCGTTTATTATCTGTTGCCGTTGTGAGGAGCGATCGCGTTGTCCGGTATTGCCGAGCTGATTCGGACTCGTCGCCCGCTCACGTCGAGTGACGGCGCGACCATGCGAGTGTTACCAGCGAATCTGGCGGAACCCGATGCGATCTGAGACCGCGCTGAGATCTCACCGGACGTCCACCCGTTCCCGCTTCGGCGTCGAGTCGGACCACTCGCGCACACGGATCGATTGGTTGATCGACAATGGCGAAGCGTACGGGGCGTTGGTCGCGGCCCTCCGCGACGCGCGGAAATCCATCCGGATATCGCAGCTCGCATTCGACGCGGACTGTCGGGTGTACACTTCCGTCGATGCTGGATCCAATGCCGACACAGGTGGCGAAAACCTGCTCGACCTGATTCTGGCCATTAGCGCGGAGCGAAGTGTCGGCGTGAAGATTCTTCTCAATTCCACGCTGCTCCTCGACACCAAACGTCCGCTCTTGCGCAACCTCGCCGAGCGCAAAATATCCACGGGGCTGGTGGAAGTGCGAGGAATCAGTCGCTTTCCGCAGCTGTTACACGCGAAGATGGTTATTGTCGACGAGCAGCGCGCGTTCGTGATGGGCTCCCCCTTTGTAAAGGGATACTGGGACACTTCAGCGCACCGTGTGTCGGACCATCGTCGCCCCCATCGCGAGCTGGCCGGACGCCCAATTCACGATGTATCGGTGGGAGTCCGCGGGCCAATCGTGCACGAGCTCGCAGCGATCTTCGCGCGTTACTGGCAGGACGCCAAGCCTGGGAAATCGCGCGAAGCAACGCCGACCCGATCAACGGCCGTGGGTCTCACCGCAGCGGGATTGACTACGGCGATCGTGACGACCGAGCCGAGGGGTGGTCGAGGCTCAAATGATCCAGGTCGCCTGGAAACTCGCGCAGCATTGCTCTGTGGAATAAGCCGTGCCCGGTCGCTCATCTATATCGAGCATCAGTACCTCAGCTCCCGCTCGGTCGTCAAAGCCCTCCGGCGAGCGCTGACCCGCGAGCCGGGGCTCGAGATAATTCTTCTGGTCAATCAGAATCCGGATGTGACCGCGTATCGCCGCTGGCAGAACGCCCGGCTTGCCGAGGCAGGCCTGCTCGCCCATCCGCGCGTTGGAGTGTTTGCTCTGTGGAGTGGGGAGAAACAAGACGGATCACAGCGGGCTGTCAATCAGGTTTTCGTTCACAGTAAAGTGGTGATAGTCGACGACGAATGGGCGATGATTGGAAGCGCGAATCTGGATGGTGCTTCCCTGGACTCGTATGGCGATGATTTCAGCGGTCGTATCGCGCGTCGTGTATTTCGAGACGTGAGAAACTTCGATGTCAGCATTGTGTTGACCGTACGGAAATCGGCTGGAGAAACGAATCCGATTCGAGAGCTGCGAGAGAGGCTTTGGACGGAGCATCTCGGGAATGAATCCACTAAGTCGGTGGAACACGGTCGCGCGCGGCTCGCCGGGTGGAACGCAGTTGCGTCACGGAACGTCGCGGCGCTCAATATGGACGCGCCAAACGGCACCTTCATTTTGCCCTACAGCATGAGTCCGAGCCCACGCGCGCAGCTCGCCGACGCGGGTGTGCGGCCGGCGACCCGCATCGATCTTCGGTTCGATCCCGGGTGGCTTGAAATGAACTTCAGCCCAAACTGGATCAGGAACATGTTTCTATGACCCGTGCCGATGCGCGCGCCCTCCCTGATTCGACGATTGACTCGCGATCGTCGCCCGATCCTTTGCACGAGAGAGTCGTGTCCGAATTCCGGGCTTTTGTCCAGCAACCGGACTTCCCATGCCTCGGCGCTAAGAGCGTCGTTCGTGTCAACAGCTACGAGCTCGAGGTGTACGGCGCTCTGGGAAACAGAAACGATGCCCGGGTGCTTGTCTCCGATCTGGCGAATTTCAGCGAGAATGCAATCGAGAATCGTCTGAGTGCCTTCGTTGCCGTCTTCCCGGATTCTCCACCCGAGGACGAGATCGAGTTCGAGCGACGTCTGTGGAGACAACTTCAGTTCCTTCATGATGTGGATCAACACCACGCCCGCAGGGCCTCAGACGTTAGCTCCGACCCCGACGATTCTCATTTTTCCTTCAGCGTCGGTGGGCGGGCTTTTTTTGTCGTCGGTCTGAACCCTCGGAGCTCCAGGGTCGCTCGACGGTTCCACTGGCCCACCCTCGTATTCAATCCGCACGAGCAGTTCTCTCGGCTGCGCGCACAGGGTCGGTTCGACGGCCCTCGGTCCGCCATCCGCGCCCGGGATATTGCACTGCAGGGAACAGAAAACCCCAATCTCGCCGACTTCGGGGAGCGGTCGGAGGCCAGACAGTATTCGGGACGGCAAACGGAACGCGATTGGAAGTGTCCCTTCCACCCTAAGGTTCCTTGAAACTGGCGAGCCGCGTCCATCTCGAGCCCCAGACTGGAGCCGGCTTTGAGGTTCGACGCGGGCAGTTGCTGAAGGTCGTCGACCCTAACGGAGAGCAGGTTTCCGATCTCATTTCTTTCTCGAGCGCCGATCATGCCGAGTGGCTCTCATCGGGACGGACGATCGACTATGCGAACACCATTTACCTCACCACCGGTCACATTCTCTACTCAAACCGCAGCAGACCGATGTGGAACATCGTGGAGGACACCGTCGGCAGACACGATTTCCTTCTCACCCCCTGCAGTCCCGACACGTTCCGGATACTCTACAAGACCAGAGGCCATCACCCCAGCTGCTTCGAGAATCTCTCTCGTGCCCTGAGCGAGTACGACATCCCTCCGGACTCCATTCCCACTACGTTCAATGTGTTCATGAACGTCGAGGTGTCGCCATCAGGAGAGCTGCGAATACTCGCTCCCCGATCCCGTCCTGGCGATCATCTTCTTCTCCAGGCGGAGATGGACATGGTCGTCGGCGTTACCGCCTGCTCCGCGGAGTTGTCCAACAACGGACAGTTCAAGCCGATCGATATCGAGGTGTATGATCCGGCGCAGACCTGAGGCCTCGCTCGAGTACCTGGCGATGACGAGCGCGGAGAGCGCGCAACGGATTGGCGGCGAGCTTCAGCACCGTCCCACGATACGGGATGCCTCCGAGAAACAATCTCGACAGAAGCGCGAGCCAAACGCATACCGCGCGCTCGACGAGCCAGGCCGGCGCGAAAAAAGATGCGCTCATCGGAAAGATGCGAGCGCCGCCGGCTCGTCTGCGACCGAGCTCGGCGAGCGCGACAACGCCGGCTCCGATCGACGCCACAAGAACTCCGTGGCCGCGCATGATCAACGCGATGGTTATGGGCAGGACAGCAAGCTGGATGAGGAGACGAAGCGGACGCGCGAATTCGTCGTATGCCTGCCGAATGCGCTGGGACCAGAAATGTCGCGCGGTCGATGGTCTCCTCAGCACGTATATGTCGAGACAGGATGCTTCCCGACCTCCGACCGCAAGCACGGTTCTCACCAACTCCAGATTCTCGAACATCGCATTCCCGTCGTAACCATTGGTGGCGCGCAGGACCGAGCGTCGCACTGCCAGCGTTCCTGGCCAGTCGCCTCCCGTCATCCGGTTGAGAAGCGTCCGGCCAGTGTCCCAGCGTGCGTGCCAAGGCATGGGACTGAAGTAGTTTTGTGGGCGAGCCACGTCGACCTCATCGAGCGTCGCGATGAGGCGGGTGAGAGATCCGCGATCGTAGCGTACATCGTCATCGGCGATGACCAGCCGCTCGCAGGACGCAAGGTCGATCGCGGTCAGCACATTCCCCACCTTTCCCATGGGAGTGAGCAGCTTCTCGTCGGGGGGCACGTGCCGGGCCAGGTGTCCCCACTCCCTGGCGTGGCCCGCGAAAACCTCGTGCGGCGAGGCGTCGACGACAATCACTTCTCGGAGTGTGGACGAAAGCCAGCGCAAATACTCGGTGAAGTCCGCGCGCGGAAGCGGGCTCGAGGTCTTCACTGGGAGAATGTAGGTCGCTTCTTCCACCGGAGCCAAATTCATTCTGTCAGAGGAGGCAACACGCGTGCCGACCGCGCGATGCTTCTCGAACGTGGCTAGCGACAACGAGACATCACCGGGTCCGCTGGGAGATCTCTCCGCCGACGAACTTCGCGGGCACTTGCATCGGATGGCAGACTGGGTCGCCGATTACAGGGCAACCATTGGCGAGAGAGCCATCTCTCCGTCTGTGGTGCCCGGAGAAATTGGCGGCCGGCTCCGTGCCACAGATTGGGAAGATTCGACGCCAATCGATCAAATTCTGCACGACTTTGACCAGATAGTGATGCCCGGAATTTTGCACTGGGGGCATCCCGCGTTTCTTGGCTACTTCGGCAGCACCAGCAACGGACCGGCGCTGCTGGGAGAGATCGCCGCGGCGGCGCTGAATGTGAGTGCCATGACCTGGAAGACGTCCCCGGCGGCGACGGAAATGGAAACCATCACGCTCGATTGGGTGCGCGAGCTGATTGGAATTCCGGACTCATTTTTCGGGGTCGTGTACGACACCGCCTCGATTGCGACTCTTCACGCTCTCGCAGCAGCGAGGGAACGCACCGGCGCCGATATTCGCCGGCTGGGCCTTGCCGGCCGCAGCGACGTGCCCACCCACCGCATTTACGCTTCCGACCAGGCCCACAGCTCCGTAGAAAAGGCAGCGATCGTTCTGGGCATCGGCGAAGAAAATGTTGTTCGTATCGCAACCGACAGCGACCACCGACTGCACATGCCGTCGCTTCGAGACGCAATCGATTCAGATGTACGGGCAGGCCATCGGCCGGTGGCCGTAGTCGCGACTGTCGGGACGACTTCCACGGGTGCAGTTGACCCAGTGCCGGAAATCCGCGACTTGTGCAACGCCCACAGCATTTGGCTGCACGTTGATGCAGCGTACGGCGGCGCTCTCGGAGCACTGGAGGAGGGCCGCTGGGCGATGGCGGGGATGGAGGACGCGGACTCGATCGTCGTCAACCCGCACAAGTGGTTGTTCGTCCCCCTCGATTTCAGTGCCCTCTACACGCGCCATCCGCAGATACTGCGCAGCGTTTTCTCACTCGTGCCTGAATATCTTCTCGGCGACGCAACAACCAGCACTTTCCCGGATTACATGGATTACGGCATCCAGCTCGGACGCCGGTTTCGGGCCCTGAAGGCGTGGATGGTATTCCGATCATTTGGGCGAAGGGGAATCGTGTCCCGAATACGCGAACACCGCCGACTGGCGAATCTATTCGCTTCCTGGATCGATGCCGATCGATCCTTCGTCCGCGCGGCTCCCGTCACCATGGGAATCGTCTGCTTCAGGTATCAGCCTGACGGTTTCGAAAGCGACGGAGGCGATGCGCTGAACGAAACCATTGTTGACGCAGTCAACGCTGCTGGGCGAACATATCTCACCCGGACGAGGCTGAAAGGCCGCGTGGTGATGCGAATCGGTCTCGGGAACGTGCTCACTACCGAGGACCATGTTGCTCAAGCATGGCAGGAGATCCGAACGCAAAGCCTCCGACTCGGCGCTAAGGCCTCGGCTTTCTCGCGCGATCGCCCGTCCGTCGCTCAGTGATCTCCCTCGCCTGTCTTCTCCGCTCCGCTGTTGTCGCGATCACGGCTAACGCGAGCTCAATCACCCCGTAAAACAACGCAACGAGAGAGAGGAGCGAAACGACCGCAAGCAATCGCGTCATGCCTGAGGAGAGCGTTCCTCTAATCACTTCGTACGTCGATCCGGCGACCAGAATCGCGGAGACGATGGTGATGGTCGTCGCAATGCCGATCGACATCCCAAGATCGACGTGAGGCAGGATTTCTTGCGTCTGCTGAGCAGGCGCGGTGGGCTCGGTCATCAGCGTTCCCGTGTGCAGTTCGAGGTGTGGCATCCCTCAAAGAGCATCATGCTTCGTGCCGTCGACGCTTTCAAGGAAGAGCTACACATTCACAGCTGAGCCTGTAGCCAAACGCACGTGTCCGGAGCACGCCCACCTGTCGTAAGTCGCCACGTGACTAGAGCTTGCGAGGCGCCTTACCCTCTAGCATCTTCGGATTATCATCTCTAGAGCCAGCTATCCCTCGGGCAGTTGCCGAGGGATTTCCGTCGCTCTCCCACGCGCCTCGAATTCTGGTGGAAGCATGAAGTACCCCGAAGTACGGAACTACGTCGGCGGCTCGTTCGTCGGTGGCAACCGGCCATTCATCGAGGTCATGAACCCGAGCGATGGCAGCGTCATCTCGCGCGTGCCCCTTTCGACGCAGGATGACGTCGATGCAGCTGTGGCCAGCGCCGCAAAAGCCTTTCCTGCGTGGGCGGCTACTCCGATCAAGGAGCGCGTTCAGGTTTTCTACCGCTACAAGACGCTCCTCGAGAAGAACATCGACGGGCTGGCCGCGCTGATCACGGAAGAAAACGGGAAGGTAGCGAGCGAAGCGCGCGCTGAAGTTCTCAAATCGGCGGAGCTGTGCGAGTTCGCGTGCTCTCTCCCGCAGATCGCGCCGGGCGAAGTGCTCGAGGTCAGTCGCGGCGTAGAGTGTCGCATCGAGAGGTACCCGCTGGGCGTCGTGGCGGCGATCACTCCCTTCAACTTTCCCAACATGGTGCCGAATTGGTCGCTGCCCAACGCGATCGCCCTCGGCAACTGCCTGATATTGAAACCCTCAGAGCTGGTGCCGCTGAGCGCGGGAAGAATCGCGGAGCTGCTCACGGAAGCGGGTTTGCCTGAAGGTGTCCTGCAGATCGTGAACGGTGGAAAGGAAGCCGTGGAAGCAATTTGCGATCACCCAGGAATCTCGGCGATCAGCTTTGTCGGCTCTACGAAGGTCGCGAAGGTCGTGTATCGCCGTTCTACGGCGACGCTCAAGCGGTGCCTCGCGCTGGGTGGAGCGAAGAACCATCTGATCGTCATGCCCGACGCGGATCAGGAGATGACGTCGAGCAACGTCGTAGCGTCGATGTCCGGCTGCGCCGGGCAGCGCTGCATGGCCGCGTCGGTGATGGTCGCCGTGTCGAAGACGGATCACATCATCGAGCGGATGGTGGAGCACGCGAAGAAGATCGTTCCGGGCAAGGATATCGGTCCGGTGATATCCGTCGCTGCCAGAGAGCGCATCGAGAAATACATTGGCGAGGCGGAGGCAGCCGGCGCGAGGGTCCTGGTGGACGGTCGCCGCACGGTGGTGAAGGGGAAAGAGAAAGGCTACTTCATCGGTCCGACGATAATCGACCACGTAACTCCGGAGATGCGCATAGCACAGGAGGAGG
>JALYZH010000067.1 GCA_030948945.1 Gemmatimonadota bacterium
AGAAGGTCATGGTGAAAAGCTTTCCGGATGTCTTCAACGTCAAATTCACATCGCTGATGGAGACCGATCTCGACAGAATCGAGGACGGCGATGTGAACTGGCGGAAGATGCTCGGTGATTTCTACGGGCCGTTTGCCGAGTCCGTCAAGGGTGCGGACATCGAAGCGCTGATAGGAGAAGCGCACGATCTCTCGATGATTGCGACCGAGAGGTGTCCTGACTGCGGTGGCAAGCTCGGACCTCGCGGAGGATTCTTCGGGCCTTTCCTCGCCTGCGAGAATCATCCGAAGACTTGCAAGTACACCAAGCCATTGCGTGGAGATCGCAAGCCAGCGCAGCCGACCGACGAGATCTGTCACGAGTGCGGTGCCCCGATGGTCATTCGTCACGGGCGCTCGGGAGAGTTCCTGGGCTGCAGCAAGTTTCCGAAGTGTCGCGGCACGAGGTCGATGCCCACTGGCGTGAAGTGTCCGAAGGACGGTGGAGACATCGCCGTCCGCCGCTCGAAGAAGAGAGGCAAGGCGTTCTACGGCTGCTCGAACTATCCCAAGTGTGATTTCGTAGTCTGGGACAAGCCCGTTGCCGAGGTTTGCCCTGAATGCGGTTACGTCGGCGCCGAGGCGAAGTTCACCAAGACGCGCGGCGACTACAGGCGGTGCATCAAGTGCGCGAACGAGTGGGATGTCGCGCCTACCCCAGAAGCCGTGGCGGTGTGACTCAGGTCGTAGCGGTCGTGGGCGGTGGCCTCGCTGGCTCGGAGGCCGCCTGGCAGCTGGCCACCCGCGGGATTCAGGTCGCATTGCACGAGATGCGTCCGGTCATGACGACTCCCGCGCACAAGACGGACGGACTCGCCGAGCTGGTTTGCTCGAACACCTTCAAGAGCACTGAGCTCACCAACGCGCACGGTCTTCTCAAGGCAGAGATGCGGTTGTTGGGCTCTATGATTCTGGAAGTTGCTGACAGCGCGCGTGTAGCAGCTGGAAGCGCGCTGGCGGTGGATCGTGATGTCTTTTCGCGCAGCGTGACAGAGCGAATCTCCGGTGAGCCGCGAATCACCGTTGTTCGCGAAGAAGTCGCCAGTATTTCCGCGCCGGCGATCATAGCGACGGGTCCTCTCACCTCCGACAAGCTTGCCGACGCCATCCGCAACCGGCTCGGAGTCGGCGCGCTCGCTTTTTACGACGCGATTGCGCCGATCGTCGCGCGCGAATCAATCGACGACACGATCGTTTTTCGCGGCTCGCGCTATGGAAAGGAGACAATGGAGGCTGCCGACGAAGGCGGCGCCTACCTCAACTGCCCAATGTCCCGTGAGCAGTACGATGCGTTTCTCGACGCGCTCATTTCCGCGGACCAGTACCACGGCCACGAGTTCGACCAAGTCCCGTACTTCGAGGGATGCATGCCGGTCGAAGTGATGGCCCAGCGGGGTCGCGACACTCTTCGGTTCGGACCGCTCAAGCCGGTTGGACTGCGGGATCCGCGCACTGGGCGCGACGCCCACGCGGTGGTGCAGCTGCGGCAGGAAGATCGCGCCGGGCGGATGTGGAATCTCGTTGGATTCCAGACGCGTCTCCGCATTCCGGAGCAGCAGCGGGTCGTTCGGATGATTCCCGGATTGGAGCAGGCTGAATTTCTTCGCTATGGGTCGATCCACCGTAACTCGTATCTGAACTCGCCTGCCGCGCTGAGCGCACACCTCGCGGCTCGCGACGAGCCGACGATTCTGTTTGCCGGACAGATCACAGGAGTGGAGGGCTATACGGAGAGCTCTGCGACTGGTTTGCTCGCGGGCATCAACCTCGCGCGTATTCTTTCCGGCGATGAGCCCGTCGTTCCGCCACCCACCACAATGCTCGGCGCGCTCTACCGCTACATGAACGAGGCAGATCCGAAGCACTTTCAGCCGATGAACGCAAACTTCGGACTGCTCGACGACCTCACGCAAACCGTTCGCGACAAAAAGCGGAAGCGCGAGATATTCGCCGAGAGAGCGCTCGCGGATATGCGGGCATGGATCGAGACGAATGCCGTGCTCGGCGCTCCGCTGGCGCGCGCCTGATGACCGAGCCCCAGGCAGTCGAGGAATTTCTGACGCACCTGGAAAAGGAACGCGACGTCTCGCCGAACACTCTCATCGCCTACAGGCGGGACCTGGCAGAGCTGGTCGCGTTTCTCGGGAGCTACTATGGAGTGAGGGAGTGGTCGTGGCAGGGACTCGATCGCCTGGCTATCCGCGGTTTTCTGGCGCACCTCACCCGGAAGAAGCTCAACAAGCGATCAATCGCCCGCAGTCTGTCGGCGGTGCGGAGCTTCTACAAGTACCTGCACCGCAACGAGCAGGTCGAGGCGAATCCGGCTCGAGGAGTCGGGACTCCCAAGCAGGACAAGTATCTGCCGGGTTATCTCGACCGCGCGCAGATCGAGCTGCTCTTCCAATCGGCGGAATTGAAGGCGCAGGACGGAAAATTCCCCGACGTCCGGAATTCAGCGATTCTGGAGCTATTCTATTCGACGGGCATGCGGCTGTCGGAGCTGCGCGGCATCAATCGGATGGATATCGACCTGCTCTCACAGCAGGTGAAAGTGCGAGGGAAGGGTAGAAAGGAGCGCATCATTCCCGTCGGTGACCACGCTCAGCTGGCGCTCAGAAACTACGAGTCGAAGCGCGATGAGCTTCTGCGCACGATTGGACCGACCGGGGACCGGACGGCATTCTTCCTGAGCAACCGGGGCAAGCGCATTTCGGTGCGGGCGATACAAAACGCGGTGAAGGGATTTCTGGACAAGATCGACGAAAACTCCGGATTATCCACTCACTCTCTTCGCCACACTTTTGCGACGCACCTGCTGGACGCGGGCGCTGATCTTCGCGCCGTACAGGAGTTGCTCGGACACGCCTCGATCTCGACGACCCAGATCTATACGCACACCAGCATCGAGAGGCTGAAGCAGGTGTATCAAAAAGCTCACCCACGGGCGTGACCAGCCTCAAGCGGCACCATTGGATCGTCCGCGTCACTCACTGGGTGAACGTCGTGGCGATCATCATCATGGTTGGAAGTGGGCTCCGCATCTTCAACGCCTATCCAGCTTTCGCCAGGCGCGGCGAGATTTTCTGCTGCTACCCCTTCGAGCACAAGCCGATTCCAACGTGGCTCACATTCGGTGCATGGCTCGGCGGCGCGCGCCACTGGCATTTCGCGATGATGTGGGTGCTTGTCGTCAACGGACTCGTCTATCTCACGTTCGTGTACCTGCACGGCGAATGGCGAGACCTGGTGCCGCGGAAGGGCGACATCCGCGACAGCTGGCAGATGGTGAAGTTCTACACGTTCAAGCGGAAGGATCACCCGCACCAGGGGAAGCACAACGCGCTGCAGAAGTCCGCGTATTTCCTGTTGCCGGTTGCGGGCATGCTGGCTGTGATAAGCGGGATTGCGATCTGGAAACCGGTGCAGCTGTCGTGGCTCACCGACATTCTCGGCGGTTACGTGTGGGCGCGTTACTGGCATTTCATCGCGATGCTCGTGATCGTCATCCTGAGCGTAATCCATGTTTTCATGGTCTTCGCCGTCGACCCATATTCGATTCCATCCATGATCACCGGCAATTACAACGAGCGGAATTCTCCCGAAGCCCGTAACGCGCGCCCGTTCTATCATCTCTTGCCGCGTCGTCGGCCGGCGACGCCACCGCCGGAAACAACTTGAAGCGCGATCCGAAGAAGTTCGTCTCGATCGGCGGAATAGATCGGCGTGAATTTCTAGC
>JALYZH010000088.1 GCA_030948945.1 Gemmatimonadota bacterium
CGAGACCGCCGAAGACCTGGCGCAGGAAACCTTCATCAAGGTCCTCAACAACATCGATCGGTACCGCCCGGAGTTCAAGTTCTCCAGCTGGCTGTTCAAGATCGCCAACAACATCACAATCGATCACTTGCGCCGGCGGCAGGTAGACACAATAAGCATCGAAGGATCACCGGATGCTGTGACGGCCGAGCGGGCGCGCGCGACAGCGGTGACAGTGACGAGCGGCGGAGAATCTCCTCTTGAAGAGCTCGAATCCCGTGAGCTGGGTGCAGAGATCGAGAAGGCGATTGCGAAACTTCGTCCGGAGTACCGTGCTTGCATCATCCTGCGGCACGTGGAGGACTACTCCTACGACGAGATCGCCGAGATCGTGAAGCTGCCCCTCGGCACGGTGAAGACCTACATCCACCGGGCTCGTCAGGAGCTCAGGGAATACCTGGGGGACCTCCGATGACCCCTGTTTTTGCAAGCAAAATTCACTCGAAAAAGCTGAAACTTCCCCCGTTCACACCCCGTAAAGCTTACACGTGAGGAACCCATGATCGAGCACGACTTCCCCGAAGACTTCGTTCCCATAGCGGCAGAGCTGCAGCGGCTGCCGTCTTTGTCGCCATCCCGGGACTTTGCCGATCGCGTGATCTCCAGAATAGATCGTCTGCAGCCCGCTCGGGAAGTTGCTCCTGTACTCGCCTCCAGGCACCTCGAGCTGCGCCAGGGCGGACAGCAGGCGGTCGTTCCGCGTCGCAATGTCAGCCTCGTGCGCGGGACAGGCAAAGCCGTTGTCGGTGTGGGGCTCATAGCTGCTGCGGCGTTCATGTTCTTCGAGATCGATCTCCTCACCGCCATCCTCAGTGCCGCAGCGAGCCAGTACGCCTTCGCGATCGCAGCGGTCGGGACACAGATCGGCGCGGTTGTCCTCGGGCCCGAAACAATCGCGTTCCTGCAGGCCGGCGCACTCGAATCGGCTCTCCTCTATCTGACGCTCGCCGTCGGACTGTTCGGCG
This sequence comes from Gemmatimonadota bacterium, assembly GCA_030948945.1. Next base: position 1,005 of record JALYZH010000088.1, read on the forward strand.
GCTACGCGGCCATTCGGACCGCGGCCCACATCGCCAAGCGAAAGGCAGCGTAATGAAATCGATCCTGATCGGAGCCTCACTCTTGATTGCCGCAGTCTCCGCGCAGGATGCGTCCGCCCAGCAAGGCAGTGAATCCCGCCTGCAATTCCTCCGGCATTACGCGCAGGTGACGACCGGTGACCTGGTTGTGCCGTCTGGAACGACGACGTCAGGTTCCGTGCTCGTGTTTCGTGGAAATCTCGACATCTACGGCAACGTCGATGGAGCAGCCACGGCCATCCTCGGCGACGTGATCGTGCACGAGGGCGGGCGAGTGCGCGGCGGAGCCGTCGCTCTGATGGGTCACGTCCGCAACGAGGGCGGCTCGATCCTGGGTGTGATCAAGGACGTCGGCACTACTCACAACAGGTCCACCGTCAGCTTTGGCGGACGGCCCCGTACGACGATTGGATCGCTCGTATCTGCCCTGGTGTGGCTCGTGGTTCTCCTCCTCGTCGGCGCATTCGTTCTCTTCTACATGCGCGACTATTTCACGCGGACAGTCGAAGTCGTCACCAATGAAACCGGACGCTCACTCTTGACTGGCGTCCTGGCAGGACTCGCGACCGTGCCGGCCGTGGTCGCGCTTTGTATCGCGATGGCGATCACCATCATCGGGATCTTCTTCATCCCCTTCGGCGTTGCGGCTTTCCTCGTCGCGGTCGCTGGGGTCGCGATCCTTGGGTTCCTGGCAGTTGCGCACGTCGCTGGAATTGCCCTCTCCAGGAAGTCGCAGAGCGAAACCCCTGCCGGAGAGGAGCTCCAGTATCTCTTTACCGGCATTCTCGCGTTCAGCGCGCTCTGGATCATCGCCGCCGCCTTCACCTGGTTCCCGATCCTCGGGTCGATACTGCGCATGTTGGCGTTCTCGGTGACGTTCGTCGCCGTCGCGACCGGATTCGGCGCGGTGATTCTCTCCTGGTGGCGGTCGAGACCTAAGAAGAACGCTGTAGCCGTTTAGTTGGCTAACGCCTGCCTGCGGCTTGCCGCCGCAGGTCCACATGGTGATCCTGGGGTACCGCGCTGGCGAGCCGGTCAAGAAAACCATCAAGGAAACGAACGAGGACAACGTCCTCGGCATCTCCGCTCAGGTCGCCTTTTTCTATCTGATGTACTGGCTGCTTCCGTTCGTGAGCACCATCGGCGCGGTGATGGTCCTGCTTAGCTGGATGTACTTCGTGTCGGTGGTGATCCTCGTCGGTGGCGAGCTCAATTCTGAGCTGCACAAAGGGACTGGATCCGTCGCTTCACGGAAGGGCAGCGTTTACGCCGGCCGCATCGCTACCCGCGAGCAGCCCGCTGATCCGTCCGGCAAGATCGAGTAGCGCCTTCGCAGCGGGAGTATCTGGCTCGCTCACGACGATTGGCTCGCCGCGATCCCCTCCCGACAGAACTGCCGGAAAAAAAGGGACTTCGCACAGTAACGGGACATCGAGCTCGTCGGCGAGTCGCTTGCCACCGCCAGAGCCGAAGATGCGATGTCTTTCCTCGCAGTGGGGACAAATGAAATAGCTCATGTTCTCGACCACACCAAGAACCGGCACGGCGACCCGCTGAAACATCTTCGCTCCGCGCAGCGCATCACCCGAAGCCACTTCCTGCGGCGTGGTCACGATGATCGCTCCATGGACCATTGTGGCCTGAACGAGTGAGAGCTGGGCGTCACCGGTGCCTGGCGGCATGTCGACGAGAAAATAGTCGAGCTCTCCCCACTGCACGTCGCGCAGAAACTGGGTGATGATCTTCATGATGATCGGTCCGCGCCAGATAGCCGGCTGGTCGCGCTCGATCATGAAGCCCAGACTCATGATTTTGACGCCGTGCGCCTGGAGCGGGATGATCTTTTCGTTCTCTACCGGCGGCGCGCTGTTGACGCCCATCATGCGCGGGATGTTGGGTCCGTAGATATCCGCGTCCATCAGCCCTACTCGCGCGCCTTGCTGCGCGAGGGCAACAGCAAGGTTGGTAGCAACCGTGGATTTTCCGACACCACCCTTACCACTCGAGATGGCGATGATGTTGCCGAGGTGGGGATAGGCGACGGGTGTGGGAGCTGGCACAGCCGCGCGCTGTGATTGTGGCTCCTGGCCCATTACAGGCAGCGCACGCGATGCCGCCGGCTTTGGTATGGCCGCGGGAGCGGCAGCCTTGGGGGCTGGGTGTTGGGCGCGCCGAGGGGGCGTGTTCGCCTGCGAAGCGTCCTTTACGTCGACGCGGACGTCTGTGACACCTTCGACCTGCTGGAGGGCGTGCCGCACCTCGCGCACGACTGTCGCGTTGTCATCCGGAGCCAGGAACAAGGTGAGCCGCACGCGCCCTTCGGTCGTTGTTGCGATGTCGGTAATCATCTCCGCTTCGATCACGTTGGCGCCGATGCGGTTGTTGCGGACGCGAGACAGCGCGTCGGTAATGCGGTCCTGGAGGTTGGCGCTCATCGCGTGTTGTCTACAGTCAGCAACACTGCCCGCAACTCGGTGATGCGCAGCTTGAGCTGAGTCTCGATTCCCTGAATGAACGTCAACGCGGATGCGTCGCAATCAGGGCAAGTGCCCGTGACGTGCAGCGTAGCGGTGCCGGTCCCCGGATCATAGCCCTCCAACTCCAGCGCGCACTCTTCGATTCTGAGGATGGACAGAATGTCCTGCAGCTCGTGCCTGATGTGATGCTCGACATCGGCCTGTGGTCGGACGCGTTTGCGTCGGAGAACGCTCATGAGCGCAAGTTAGATGGGTGCGCGGCTTATGCCACCCCTTCCTTGTCCTCCGCCCGGAGGAACTCCCGCGCCGCCGCGACGACCTTGTGTCTAACCGACTCGAGATTGCCGTCGATCAGAGCGCCCGCCGCCCTCGCGTGCCCGCCACCACCGAACATTTTGGCGAACTTGTTCACGTCGACATCGCCCACGCTGCGGAAGGAAACCTTCACCTTGTCGTGACCGAGGTCGCGGAAGAAAAGCGCCAGCCTCGTCCCTCCAATCGATCGCGGGTGCTCGGCGATTCCTTCCAGGTCCTCTGATTTGAGGCCGTATTCCTCCGCCGCTCCTGCCGCGACGGAGATCCACGAGATGCCGTACTCCGGGTCCACCTCCAGCGTTGCCAGTGCATCGCGCAGCAGATGGAGTCGGCCCACCGGCATTGAAGCGTACAGGCGTCCGTACATCTCTTCCGGTTCCACGCCCGAAGCAATGAGCTGACCGCCGATGCTCAGGCACCGCGCCGTGGTATTGCTGAAGCGAAATCCTCCGGTGTCAGTGAGGAGCGCCACGTAAAGAGCGCGCGCAATGTCCGGAGTGATTTCCAGCCCGAGGCAGGCCGCGAAATCGTAGATCAGCTCGCCGGTTGCACACGCTGTCGTGTCAGCAACCATTAGCGTGCTGGGCGGCTCGTCGCTCGGCAGGTGGTGGTCGATCACCAGCTTGGGCACTTGCAGGCGGCGCACTGTCTCCGCGAGAGCGCCTAGCCGTTTGACATCCGAGATGTCGAGAACGATGAGAACATCCGCGTCCTTTAGCGCTTTGGCGCCGAGATCGCTGGCATCACGAACGTCGTCGCCGAGGAGAAACTTGTACATCTCCGGCCACGGCGTTGGATTCACGATGCGTGAGCGGATTCCCATCTGACCGAGCAGACGCGAGAGCGCGGTCTCTGATCCGCAACCGTCTCCGTCGGCGTTTATGTGGGTGGATATTGCGACAGAGCGTCCCGCGCGAAGCTCCTGCGCGAGACGCTCGATCGACTCCCGTCGCTGCTGGGGGACGCTTAGAAGGTCAAGCACTGCCTTCCGCGCGGGCCAGTTTCGAGTGCGATCTGCTGTAGAAGAAGTAGATCGCCAGGCCGATGGCCATCCAGATAATGAGCCGCTCCCACGTCGCCCACGGCAGGCTCGTCATCATGTAGCCGCAGATCAGGATTCCGAGAATCGGAACCATCGGCACGAGTGGCGTGCGGAACGGACGAGCCAGATTCGGCGACTTATAGCGCAGCATGATGATGCCGCCGCAAACGATGACGAACGCCAGCAGTGTTCCGATGGAGACCAGCTCGCCGAGCAGGCCGATCGGGAAGAGTCCAGCCACGACGGCGGCGACGATGCCGGTGAGGATCGTCGTGATGTACGGCGTCTTGAATCGCGGATGAACCTTTCCAAAAACAGGCGGAAGCAACCCGTCTCTAGCCATCGAATAGAAGATTCGCGGCTGTGCCATGAGCATCACAAGCACAACGGAAGCGAGTCCTGCGATCGCACCGATGTTGATGATCCCGCCAAGCCAGGCCAGCGCCGGGCCTGCTTTCTCGATCGCCACGAACACCGGGTGAGGAACATCGAGCTCGGTGTAGTGGGCCAAGCCGGTCATGACGAACGACATCAGTATGTAAAGCACAGTGCATATGGCCAGCGAACCGAGAATTCCTATCGGCATGTCTCGCTGCGGATTCTTCGCCTCCTGTGCCGCGGTGGACACCGCATCAAATCCTATGTAAGCGAAGAACACGACTGCCGCTCCTCGCACAATACCGCTCCAGCCGTAGTGCCCGTACTCGCCGGTATTGGGTGGAATGAACGGGTGCCAGTTCGCCTGGTTCACGTACATGAAGCCGAACCCGATCACAAGGAGAACGATCGTGAGCTTGAGGATTACGATGAAGTTGTTGAAGCGCGCGGATTCCTTGATGCCGATCACGAGAAGCGTCGACATGAGGGCGATCAAGACGATGGCGGGCAGATTGACGATCGCACCCGTGTGCGAGAAGCCGGCCGGATGGAGAAGCACTTTCGTCACCGGATCGAATTCGTTCGCGTCGGCGTAGTAGTACGGCGAGCTTGTGAACGTCGTCGGCATTGTTATTCCTAGCTGCTGCATAAACGCCGTGAAGTAGCCGGACCAGCCCACCGCGACGGTTGACGCGCCGAACAGATACTCGAGGATCAGGTCCCAACCGATGATCCATGCGACGAACTCACCAAGGGTCGCATAGCCATACGTGTATGCGCTTCCGGCGATCGGAATCATGCTCGCGAACTCGGCATAGCACAAACCGGCGAAAAGGCATCCAAATCCGGACACAATGAACGACAGCACGATTGCCGGTCCCGCAAACTTTGCGGCGGCGGTGCCCGTCAGCACGAAAATGCCAGCGCCGATGATCGCGCCGATGCCCAGCGTGGTGAGGTTGAGCGCGCCAAGCGCACGCCTGAGAG
>JALYZH010000096.1 GCA_030948945.1 Gemmatimonadota bacterium
GCTCGAGCGCTTCCCAGGTCACCACCCAGGGCGAGATGCTCGTTCCAAAATTCTTGGACAGGAACGGTCCGAGTGGCTGGTATTCCCACGACTGGATGTCTCGCGCCGACCAATCGTTGACGATGCAAACCCCGAAGATGTGCTCCTCTGCCTCGTCGATGGGGACAGGTTCTCCCCGTTCATTACCCCTCCCTACGAAGAATCCGATTTCGGCCTCGTAGTCGAGCATCTGGCTCGGGCCGAAGGTCGGCGTTGTCGAGCCCGAAGAAAGGGATTGGCCTTTTGGACGACGCACTTCGGTGCCGCTCATTACGATCGAGGAGGCGCGCCCGTGATATGCGATCGGGACGTACTTGTAGTTGGGCAGCAACGGACTGTCGGGACGAAAAAGCTTGCCGACGTTGGTGGCGTGATAAATGGACGCGTAGAAGTCGGTGTAGTCGCCAATCTCTGTCGGCGCGCGCATCTCGGCTTCCGCCATCGGGACGAGTGCACCGGGCGGGAGCGGATTGATCGCGCTATCGTTTGCCGGCGTTCCCGCAAGGAGCTCGATCAGGCGCGCCCGAAACTCTGACAACGATTCCATCGGCGCCCGCATTAGCTCCTTCATGTTCGGCCGGTCGCAAAAGCGGGCGACGTCCCGAGCCCTACCGGTCCACAGGTTCGCGCTCAACGATTCGCCGACGTCGACTATCTGGTCGCCAATCGCCACTCCTACGCGACGCTCTTTCTCGCCTTTGCGCGAGAATACGCCGAACGGAAGATTCTGAATTGGAAAATCGGTGTCGGTGGCGTTGGCCGACTCTACCCACGAAGTGAGCGTCGGATCGTGCGTCTTGTTCACTGATTCCCTGCGGTGACAGCGCGGGCGAGGCTCTCGAGCTCATCGATGGGCTCGCGGAATGAGCACGAGCCAAACGATATCGCGATCTCGCTGCGCGACGCCTTAATCCGCTCGGAAGTGACGCGCTTGTCGCGCCAGGAGATTGCCTCGTCGGTAAAGGAGAATGCGGATGGATCGCTCTCCTCCAGCGCGGCCAGGGCGGTGTCTTCGGATTCACCGGCGTAGACAAGCGCGGCAGCAAGGAAGATGTTCAGGAATCCGTTCATCGTTCCCTTCGGGCTGTCGGGCTCGTAAGTAAGTCGATAGTTGCCGCGAATCGGATGGTGCAGTCCTGCAGTGGCCTTGAATGGAACGACTTCGCGGTGGCAGCTCTTGATGAAGTCGATGATCTCGTCCGCCGGGGGAAATGCCTCGGGCGTCACTCCGCCCGTTCGAACCTTGGCACGAGAGCCCAGCCGCGACAGCGCTGTGATCAGGGGCGAGATACCACCCTTTATTGGAATCTCGAAATAGGCGGTGAAAGCGCTTGGGAGCTCAGCGTACTGAGCCTCTATCTCCGCTGCCGTGCTCGCCTTCAACTCGACTACGTCGATGACTGCGTGACCGTCGCGTGACCCCGCGGAGTGACGACGATTGAACTTGAGCATCTCCTCACCAGCGGCGTGAACGTCATCCGATACGAGGACGGCGAGTCTCCACGGCTCGGAATCCGCATCGCGGGGAAAGAGGTGGTTGCCGACTTCGTCGAGCTCCTGCAGCCGCCGCAGCGGAACGATAAACCGTCCGAGTGCCTGTCGATCGGAGCTGTTCAGGTACGATGCGTAACTCTCGAGCGCGGGACGCATGTCCTCGCTCGCGGGCGGGAAAAGGCCCGCGTAGTCGACGAGGCCGGCAAGAAGCGCGTCGATTGATTTCAACGGAATGTCAGGACGTAGCACGAGATCATGAGGAAGAAACTTATCGCGAATCGGGTGGTCGCGAAAAGTCAGCGGTCGCGCAGACGACGCACGAACTTGAGTCCGGACCAGGTTGCGTCCACGGCGCAAACTTTCACATCAACCAGTCCGGTGTCGAGTCCTATTTCGCGGACAAGGTTTTCCGTGAGATCAGTCGCAGCGCCGGAAGATTTCTTCGGCCAGGCAATCCAGAGCATTCCCGCTGAAGCGAGCCTGTCGCGCAGCGCTGGAAATCGTTTGCGAAGATCGGCCTTCTTCGACACGAACAGCATCCCGAAGTCGAATTCTCCGCGGGAGACCCTCGTCACTGTCTTCGGTACCGCGCCCAGGATCTTCCAGAAATCAGCGGGTGGATTTACGACCTGCATTCGCGCGCCCGGTTTTATTCCGAGCTTGGCGACGAGGGGTGTGCCTGAGTAACCCGCCTGGTTTCTTAGCGGCGCCATTTGCGCGCGCGTTTCATCTCCAGGCCTGGAGCGACTGGGAGCGATGCATCGTCGCGCGAGCCGTGTCCTAGATCAGCGATCAGTTTTCACCTGGTAGAATTTCTGGGTATCGTCTCAGGGATTCCAGACGAGCCTTCGGAAATTCAATCTAGAATGAGGGCTCAGCCAAGTGTGAGTCGCGCAGCGAAGCGGTGCGACAGGCACCGCTCCGCCGCTGTGTCAGACTTTTCGCGTCGAGCCGCGTATCAGCCGTAGAATGAACAGAAGCACGACTGCGCCGATGAAGGCCACGAAGATCGTGCCGCCCATCCCGCCGAACGGAGTCGCGATTCCGAGCATGCTGAAGAGCCAGCCGCCGATGAACGCGCCAACGATGCCGATGACAATGTCACCGATGATGCCGTATCCGGTGCCGCCCATCACGAGCGATGCGAGAACTCCAGCGACGAGACCAACTACTATCCAGGCCAGTATGCCCATGTGTCCGCCCTCGAAGATTGTTGAGTCCGTACGGTTGGCTTCGGTCAAAGGTTGCACCGGAGCCATCGGATCTGCTTGGCCCGAAGATAAGCAACTAAAGGCGGAACACCAGTCGAATTATCGCTTGTACTCGAAAGTATCGAGGGTGGTGCCGTTGGACTCCTGATAGCTGATCGTGGTGGCGTTGATGGTGCCAGTCGCATTTCGGGTCCCCACGTTGCCCTGCGGGTTCGCGTGCAGCGCGAAGGTCGTACCGTTAACCGAGAAGGTACCGATGCTGGTGAAAGGGGGAGCGCTCGTCGGCGAGCCGCCGGTAGGTGAAATGACTGTGTCATTGTTGATTTCTGTGAACGTGCCATCAGCCCTTAGAACCATTGTTCCGTCGTTCCAGGTAACCGTGCCTCCATTTGGGAGGGTAGTGCTGCCCGGCTGGTACGTGTACGTGACCGGCGGTGGAGTGCCGGCAAACAACGTCAACTGATACGTGCCAGCGAAGGCTGCATACTGATCTGGCGCGACCACGCCGGTGTTATCGGTGCACGCGGCGAACAGGACTGAGGGCGCGGCGGTGAGGCCCAGCAGGAGTTTCGAGTGTCTAGTGAGCATTGGTGCCTCGAGTTAGTAAGCTGGATTGCGTTCGTTCCGCCAGACCTCAGCTCGTCTGGATTGTACACAAATTCAAGGTAGTCGCCTGCAATAACCGTACGTTATATCTAATCGAAGCGCTGAGGAACTTGCTCCCCTTCGGCCTCGCGAGAAACAGCAGTACCAGATCCGTAAGACACCTTCACCGTCCGCTACAGGTCGCTCGCCCCTGACGCGAGTTATTCCGCCGCCAATCGCTCGTCTCCGGATACGATTGCCGTACCTTGGACGAGCCGCCAAGCGAGACCTTCGTGCATGAGCGCGGTGATTGTCATTACGAATCATTACGGCAACGACGACGGCGCGCACGACTAAACCGACGTCGGGGGTAGCAGGTACCTCGTCGGCCTGCTACCCCAGCCACCTCGCCGCAACCAGATTCCAGTGATGCAGTTATTCGCCAACTCGTCGTTTGCGCCACCGCCAAGTCTGCGCCTCCGGCGCGACACGGCGGAGCGCATACTCAACGCCCTGCGGGCCGCCGTGGTCTTCCTGCTCACGGCGTCGGCGCTCATGTACGCGCCACACCTCTCGAAGGCTCTGAACACGGCGAACGTGCTTCTCCTGGGGCCGATGCTGGCCTGGACCGTCACGCAATATCTCATCTGGTACCGGCGCCCCGAGCTGCCCGACTGGCTGTCGGCGGTGAACCCGATCGTCGATGTCACCGCCGTCACCGCGATCATCGGTGGCTACGCCGTTGCCCAATCCGGCGTCCTCGCCCTGAGATCTCCGATCTTTCTCATGTACTTCGTCGTGCTCGCCGGCAGACCAGTTGCGTCGTCGGTAAAAAAGGCGGCTTTCATTTCTGCGCTTGCCTGGCTCGAGTACGCGATACTTCTGGTGTGGCTGTGGGCGACGAACAGGATTCCGCTGGTGGTCAACCCGATCGACGCAGTGCAGCTGGCACGCATTACGCCTCTAGACGAAGCCGCCAAGCTGGTGCTGTTGGGCGTCTTCGGACTCGTGTCGACCTATGCGACGTATTGGGTGGAAGATGTGGTGCGCGAGGCGAGCAAGGAGTCGGCCGAGAGACAGCGCGTCGTGACGCGATTGGTTCAGGCCGAGCTGGACACACTCAAACTGCAGCTGAATCCGCACTTCCTGTTCAACGCGCTCAATAGTGCGATGGCACTCATCGCCACCGATCCACCCGCCGCCGAGCGAATGGTATCGGAGCTGAGTGATTTCCTCAGATTGGTGCTATCAACGTCGAGCGAGCAGGAGGTTCCCCTCGAGCGCGAGCTGGGACTTCTGGATCGTTACGTCGCCATTCAACGCGTCCGCTTTCAGGATCGTCTCACAGTGAGCTGCAACATCGAGGACGGAGTGCGTGGTGCTTTCGTTCCGAGCCTGCTGCTTCAACCTCTCGTCGAGAACGCGATCAGGCATGGCGTGAGCCCACGCGCTGGAGCGGGCTTCGTTCAAGTGACCGCGGGCAGGGTGGGCGACAAGCTCACGATCACTATTCTGGACGATGGTGTCGGAGTCCGCGCGCGAAGGTCGCGGGAGCGATCGCGCGGCACGGGACTCGGCCTGATCAACACGAGAACTCGGCTCACTCACCTTTACGGTGACGGTCATGAGTTCGAAAGCGGTCCCCGCGACGAGGGCGGATACGCGGTCAGAATCACGATTCCGTTCAGATTGGGACGACTGGCTCCCGCGCGAAGCGGACTGCCGGCGACTGACACTCTCGCGACCGTGGGGCAGCAATGATCGAGCAGACGTTCAGAGTTCTGATAGTGGATGACGAGCCATTGGCGCGGCAGAGACTCGTCACGTTGCTCGCGCGCGTTCCGGACATCGACATAGTTGGAGAATGTCAGAACGGGCTGGAGGCGGTGGCGGCCATCAGAGCTCAGCAACCCGATCTCGTATTCCTCGATGTCCAGATGCCGGAGCTCGATGGATTCGACGTCATCACCGAAGTCGGCCCGGACAAAATGCCACCAGTGATCTTCGTCACCGCATTCGACGATTACGCCGTCTCGGCATTCGAGTTCGGCGCGTTCGACTATCTGCTCAAGCCCGTCGATCACGTCCGCTTTCACCAGACACTCGACCGGGCCAAGAAGCGTCTCAAGGATACGCCGACGCCGAGCGTGGCGGCGCAGCTGAGCGCGCTGCTCAAATACGTCGCACAGCTCGACGCACCAAAGAACAGGATCGGCGTCAAGGTGAACGGAACGATTCTCTTTCTCGATCCGGACGAGATCTACTGGATTCAGGCGCGCGACGACCTCGCCCGAATTCACCTGGCCGAAGTCGCCTACGATGTGCGGGAGCCGCTCAGTCGGCTCGAGGCGAGACTTCCGCACAATCGGTTTCTGCGCGTCCACCGTTCAACCATCGTCAACACCGCGCAAGTGCGGGAGGCGCAGCCGTTCGATCAGGGCGACCAGCTTCTGATCCTGCGGAATGGCAAGCGCATAACTACCGGGCGCAGTTACCGAAAGGCGGTGCAGGAATTCCTCAAGCGCGCCACCTAGCATTCCTCCTCGCCGGCGAAGATCGGAAAGAACGCTAGCGCTTTCCCGCTCTGAGGGATCGGAGGGCGGCACCCAGCTGGTCGATTTCCCGCCCGTACTCTGCCCAGTTTCCGGCGCGCTGTGCGGCGATCGCCCGATCGTAGTGGGTCTGTGCTTCGCGCAGGAGCTCCGCTGTCGCGGCTGAGGGGACGCCTGGCGGTGTAGGGATTCCAGCGCCCGTCACTGCGGGTTGGTTTGCACCAAGGGCGGCAACCGAGTCCTGAACCCTCGGGGGCGGGAGAGCAGCTCCCGAGCCGAACAGGGCGTTCAGCCCCTCTTCGAGCGTCTCACCCATCACCACCCTGTTCTCGTGCGCGACGACGACGCGCTTGAGCTCGGGAATCGTGCCGCCCTCGGCGCGCAAATAAATGGGCTGGACGTAAATCAGCGACTCCTCGATGGGAATCACGAGCAGCTCGCCGCGGATCACCTCGGACCCGCGCTGATCCCACAGCGTCAGCTGCCGCGAGATCTCGGTGTCCTGATTGATGCGGTTGGCGATCTGCTTCGGTCCATAGACCAAGCTCTGTTTGGGAAAACGATACACCGAGAGCTTGCCGTAGCTTTCGCCATCCATCCGGGCGACCATCCACGCAGCGAGATTGTCCTTGCCGCGCGGAGTGAACGGCGTCATGAATATGAATTCCGGGTTTTTCTCGCCGGGAAGCTTCATGATGATGTGCCTCATGAACGGGTTTTCATTCGTGCCCTTGGCGAGGCCGCCGGGAATCTGCCACTGATCCTCGCGGTGATAGAAGGTCTGCGGCTCCAGCA
>JALYZH010000117.1 GCA_030948945.1 Gemmatimonadota bacterium
ATTCGGTCCCCGAGGCATACATCCCGCAAGAGTACCTGCCGGAGGAGTTGCGCGGCAGCGTCTTCTACGAGCCTGGACCCTTCGGATTCGAGAAGGAAGTCGCGAAACGCCTCCAATGGTGGGCTGATCTGAAGGCTAAAGTGTCCACGCCCGCGTCCACGCAGGGTGACAAAGCTGCGCCACACCAGACCTCGGACGAGGCAAAAAACGATGCTCCGCCGCACAAATCGGCGGGCGACAGCAAGGAGATGAACTAGTATGCGCAAGACCATTAATCGACGTACGAAGCTCGGCGTAATGCTGGTGACAGTTGCCACGATGTCCGCGTGCGCCTCGCTCGGAATGGGCGGCTTCAGGGAGCCGATCGTGTCGTTCAAGGATCTCAGGGTGCGCGGGCTCGGCTTGAGCGGCGGCTCACTCGACGCTTACGTCAACGTCTACAACCCGAATGGATTCAGACTCGACGCGACGCGCCTCACCTACAACGTTCAGGTTGGGCAGAATCAGCTCGGCACCGGCGCGCTCGACTCGCGCTTCACCGTCCAGAGTAACGACTCGACGACCATTCGTATTCCCATCGACTTCACCTACGCAGGGATCGGCGCCGCCGCGTCACAGATGATGCAAAGCGGCTCGGTGCCGTATACCATTACAGGTGATGTGACCGTAGCGACACCATTGGGCAACTTCACTCGTCCATACACTGGTACGGGTCGTTTCTCCGCCTTTGGTGGCGCACAGAATTCGAGGTAGCAAATCTCAAAGGAATTAATCGAGCTCAAAGCCCCCGTCGAGCGAGCTATCCTCGTCGGGGCGCCCCGCAAAGGATCCAACGCGAGACACAGCGTCGCCGAGCATTTGGAAGAGCTCGAGCGACTGGTGGACACTGCGGGTGGAGTGGTGGTGGGAGAGGTGACGCAGCAGATCGATAAACCCAACCCGGCGACGTATCTGGGGAAGGGAAAGGTCGAGGAGCTGCGCATGGCGATCGAAGACAAGAACGCGTCGTTGATCGTGTTCGACGACGAGCTCTCGCCGTCTCAGGGCAAGAACATCGAGGATGCGACCGGCCAGCGGGTGATGGATCGGGCCGAGCTGATTCTCGACATCTTCGCGACTCGCGCGCGATCGAGTGAAGCGAAGATGCAGGTGGAGCTGGCGCAGCTTCAGTACATGCTGCCGCGGCTCACACGCATGTGGGCCCACTTGGAAAAATTCCGCGGTGGTATCGGAGTGCGCGGACCTGGTGAAACACAGCTTGAAACAGACAGGCGGTTGATCAATCAGCGCATCAAGCTGCTGAAGAATCGGCTCGATGACGTGCAGACGTCGCGGGTGGTACAGCGATCCGGACGACGCGATGCTTTCCGTGCTTCGCTAGTTGGCTACACCAACGCGGGAAAATCGTCGATCCTGCGCGCCATCGGAAACGCGCCTGAGGTTTTCGTCGAGGATCGGTTGTTCGCCACGCTGGATCCTTTGACGCGGGAGATCGATCTAGGCGAGAATTCCAAAGTCCTGCTGACCGACACTGTCGGATTCATTCGAAAGCTGCCGCACAATCTCGTTGCCAGCTTCCGGGCGACGCTGGAGGAAGTCAATGAAGCGGATTTGCTTCTGCATGTGATCGATGCGAGTCACCCAATGTGGGAAGAGCAGCGTCAGGTTGTCGACGAGGTGCTTGCGGAACTCGGTGCTAAGGACAAGCCGGTGCTCTACGTCTTCTCGAAGATCGACGCAGTACCGGACGCCGAGTTGGCAGCGTTGCAGGAAAGGATTGAAAATCTGCTTCCGAATTCTTCGGCGTTCGTGAGCTCAGTCGCGGAGGGCGGTCTGGAACCCCTCCGGCGCGCGTTACTCGGGGCGGTGAGGAAGGGAACCGAGATCGCGGAGATCCGCCTGCCGGCAGAAGACGGCAAATTGCTGGCGGAGATCTATCGAACTGGCAGCGTACTCAGCCAACGCACCGACGATGGGCAGATAGTCTTACGGGCAAGAGTAGACGAGCAGCTCGTGGGGCGGCTGACGCGCTCGGGCGCCACAATCGCCTACCCTCGGTGAGAATCAATCGACCAATCCGACTCGCACGTTGCGCCTCGAGACCAGCGGTGGTATGATTTGGCGGTGACCTACTCTCTCAGGGGTCGCGCTGGGCCGTCAGCCAATTCTTCGTCGAATTGCTGGCGGCTCTTTCTTGAGGGCGAGTATAGCGCAAGTGCTATAGGGCTGTTAAGCAAACCCTATAGCTGTATTGCAGTGCGGACTGACGCTGAGCGCCGGCGCTTTCTCTCTGATCATCTGCTGACGCTGCACATTGGTAGCGGACCGAACTGGGCGTAGCCCTCCGCGAATGAACCACCGCGTCGCTCCAATTCTACGAGCATCCAACGGCATTGGTTGAAGTGTCCCACGAACAGAGTTGCGCCTTCTGATATCGACGCTCCCCGAATGGTGCTAGCTCGGTTTTGGAGGCGATCGCCGAGAGTCCTGCAACAAAGTGTTGCACAGGCGCAACAGGAATTCGTGGAAACTTGTTCTCTACAACCTCATGTACGGCGGAGTCAATCGTATGTCATTCATGTAGTTACGCCTTGCCAGGAGCAAGCGTAATTCGGAATGGAAGATGCCGTACATTACTGACCGCCTTTCTCTACTCTTCGTCCCGGGAAAATGAACCGCTATCAAGAAGCGCTGGCATCCCTGAGGCGAAACCCTCGTACTTGGCTCGTTACCGGCGTTGCTGGCTTCATAGGATCAAACCTTCTCGAATGCCTTCTTTCGCTTGGGCAGGCGGTGGTAGGGCTCGACAACTTCTCAACGGGTCACCCCAAGAATGTCGATGAGGCTCTGGAGCGCGGAGGCATCGGCGCCCGTTTTCGCCTGATCTACGCAGATATAAGAGACTTGGGCGCCTGCAGAGAAGCCTGCAACGGGGTCGACATAGTGCTCCATCAGGCGGCTCTAGGGTCTGTCCCTCGGTCAATCGCCGACCCGGTGTCGAGTCACGACTCAAATGTCAGCGGTCTGCTGAACATGCTGGTCGCCGCCAGAGATGCGAAGGTTCAGCGCCTCGTGTATGCGTCGTCAAGCGCGGTTTATGGCGACGATCCCGGCTCTCCGAAGCGCGAGGAGCGAATTGGGGAGTCGCTTTCACCTTACGCCGCGACCAAACTCGTTGACGAGATCTACGCCGGTGTTTTCTCTCGCGTGTATGGTCTGCAAACCATTGGTCTCCGGTATTTCAACGTGTTTGGGAAGCGGCAGGATCCGCACGGTCCATATGCGGCGGTGATTCCCCGATGGGTGTCGTGCCTTTCCGCAAATGAGCCATGCACCATCATGGGAGACGGTGAAACCAGTCGCGATTTCGTTTACATCGATGATGTGGTGCAAGCAAATCTGCTCGCGGCGACGGTTGAAGACGCCTCTTCGACGGGAGAGGTCTACAATGTTGCCTGTGGACGGCGGACGACCCTGAACGAGTTATACGCGATCATCCGTGACAAGACGATGGAAAGACGAAGACTCAGCCCCCCGGAACCTGTCTACGAGGATTTTCGTCCTGGTGATATTCGGCATTCCGTTGCCGACGTAAGCAAGATCCGACACAGCTTGGGGTATGTGCCCACGCGGTCGGTGTCCGATGGAATCGCGGACGCAATCGGGTGGTATCTCGAGAATGATACGCGAGCCAGTCCACAAAAAAAGTATCTCGATATTCCTCATTCCGCTGCGTTGAGCATCATCTCACATTCCGATGGATGACCTCGCGGCGAAACCCATCAAGGACGGCGTGCGGATTATTGTCCTCGCTTTCTTGAGGTCAGCAGTACACATTACGAGGCCAGCATCCAGGGCTGGGAAGGACTAACGCCCTGTAACCTGCCTACCTGGTTAGAGTTAGGCACTTGGATTCGACGCTGGGTTGGGCCAGACGCTCATGAAACCACACACACGTTCGTATAGTATTGCCCTGACAGCTCTTGGGGTCAACTTGGCAACGACCCCACTCGCCGTTGCACAGTCTGCCGTTGGCGGGCAGGAGCGCCATAATTTTGAGACGCGCGCCGCGCTGGAATCGCAAATCAATGCCGCAGAGGCGAAGGGCGATAAGAGTGAGGCTGGGCTCATCCAGTATCGGCTCGATCACGGTGACTTTCATGAGGGCGATCGGATAGTGGTCAAGGTCCAAGGCGCAGCTGGCTTCACCGACACGCTGATCGTGAGGTCGGGAAAGCTTTTGCAGCTGCCACGGATGCCAGACCTTTCGCTCGACGCAGTCCTTCGTTCTGAGCTCACTTCCAGGCTAACTACCTACATCGGCGGGTACCTGCGTGACCCGATAGTGCAGGCGACCCCGCTCGTGCGGGTGGGGATCCTTGGGAGCGTTGGCCATCCGGGCTATTACTACGCGCCCGCCGACCTGCCTCTCAACGATGTGCTGATGTTTGCCGGCGGCCCCACCGCGGCGGCCGACCTGGCAAAGGTCTCCGTTCGAAGAAAGGGACAGATCATCATAAATGAGTCCAATTCCCGAACGGCGCTTTCCGAAGGCATGTCACTGGACAGGCTCAATCTCCAGGCAGGAGATGAGATCTCAGTCGGAGAACAGCGGCGCTTCAATTGGGCCGTAATCATACCAACCGTTACCGGGATTCTCGGTCTGTTGGTCGCATTCACGCAAATTCATCGTTGATATTTCGCACCATGGATGAAAGCATCCCTCCTCACAACGACCTCCCGGTCCCGGCCCCGCGTCTTCAGGTACCGGTCTCGTCGAGCTCTGGAATGCCGGCGTCGGCGATACCGAAGCCACCATTCGAACGGCCTTGGTCCGCGATCCGGCGGCATAGATGGGTAATCCTCGGCATTCTCCTCCTCGCTCTGGCGAGCGGACTAGTCGCAACACGATCCGTAAAGCCGAAATACGAAGTGCGGGCGACTATTTGGATCGAACCCGTAACGCCATTGAGTGACGCTTCCGGTCCGATCAGGTCGCGGGAGTTGCTGAATTCTTCGGCTTGGGTCGAATTGCTCCGAAGTTATCGGATAGTAGATGCGGTCGTTCAGAAGCTTGCGCTTTACGTCCAACCCGACAAACCGGGGGATTTCGCGGAATTCTCCAACTTCGCAATCGCGAACCGCTTGATTCCTGGAAAGTACGCGTTCCGTATCGACCGGACAGCAAAGCGCTGGAATCTCACGCTCAAGGACGGGACGTTTTCGGATAGCGGGAACATGGCGGACTCCGTAGGCCGACGGGCGGGCCTGCGGTGGGTCGCGCCCGCCAGTTTGTTCGCGGGTTCGGGCAAGAACGAGATCGACTTCACGGTGTCTACCCCGCGCGAGACGGCCGTCGAGCTGATGAAGCAGCTCAGCGCCGATCTTCCGGAAAAGAGCAATTTCCTGTGGCTCCGTTTGCGTAGTGAAGATCCGCAGCTGGCGCGACTGACTCTGAACACCTGGCTGAAGGAGTACGTCGATGTTGCCAGTGAGTTGAAAAAGCGAAATGTCGTTCAGTTCGCGACCATACTGGGGGGCCAGCTTCGATACGCCGAGAGGTCGCTCCACGATGCGGAAAAAGCTCTCGAAGATTTTCGGGTTCACACGATAACCCTGCCGGCGGAGGGTGGTCCGGTCGCCGCCGGGTTGGAGATAACCCGCGACCCGGCACTGAAAAGTTTTTTCGATCAGAAGATCGAATACGACGACACGCGGCACGATCGGGAAGCACTCGAAAAGGTCATCATCGGTGCCAAGTCCGGAACTGTGCCGTGGGAGGCGGCGCTGCTCATTCCGAGCGTCGCCACGAGCCCGGGAGCCGACGCGCTACGTGCTGCGTTTACGCAATTGCACACGAAGCAGGCGGAGCTCGCAACGAAGCGGGAGGTATACACCGATCAGCATCCTGCCGTGCGGGAGGTCGCCGCCACTATCCAGACGCTACAGACTCAGACGATACCCCGGCTTGCGTCACAGCTGCTCGCCCAGCTCAAGCAGCGCGAGGGCGCATACAATTCGCGGATAAACGGCGCGTCACGCGAGCTGCAGGCAATCCCCACCCGGACGATCGAAGAGATGCGATTGCGCCGGGCCGTTGCGGTATCGGAGGGACTCTACACGACGCTCAAGAGCCGATCGGCTGAAGCCCAGCTCGCTGAAGCGAGCGCGACGCCGGATGTAACCATTCTCGATTCGGCGGTGGCGCCTTTGCGTCCGACCCGAGACACGGGTCCAACGCTTCTTCTGCTTGCGATCTTCGGCGGCCTTGGCGCGGCCATTGGCCTCGCGATGCTGCTCGATACCTTCGATCCGAAGATCCAGTATTCCGAACAGGTAACCGGCGAGCTCGGCTTGAGCATCGCGGGAGCGATTCCGAAGTTCCCGAAAGGGGGAGCCGACAGCCGTTCGCCCGAACAGCTCTCACAACTGATTGAATCGATTCGTACCGTGCGAATGCACGTTCAGAATGCGTCCGGCTTTCCGGTTTCGATCGCAGTCACGAGCCCGTCCCCGGGTGACGGGAAATCATTCGTGGCCGCGAATCTGGCAATGTCATTCGCGGACGCTGGTTTTCGCACAGTGCTCGTCGACGCCGATACCCGTAGGGGCGTTCTGCACGGGATGTTTCAGCTTCCCATTGGTCCGGGCCTGATCGAATACCTGTCCAGCGCGGACAGCCTCACGACGGTGATTCGCCCGACGCACCATACAAGACTGTCGATTCTCTCTCGCGGCGAGAAGTACAGGAACAGCCCGGAGCTCCTCACATCACCGGCGCTCCCGGCACTCGCGACGGAGCTTCGCCAGCGGTTCGATGTAGTGGTGTTCGACACTCCACCACTTGCCGCCGGCATCGATGCCTTTGCAGTCGCCACCGCCGCACAGAATCTGATGCTGGTGTTGCGGATTGGACAAACCGACCGGCGCATGGCTTCGGCGAAACTAGAGCTCGTGGACCGTCTTCCCGTGCGAGTACTGGGCGCGGTTCTGAACTGTGTCGAGCCCAGGGGAGAGTTTGCGTACTACAAGTACTCCGAGGGATATGGGGTGGCCGACGAAACGAGTGAAGCGCTCGTTCCCTGAGCCCCAGAAATCGGATGTCGTACTTCGCTTGATGCCGGGTTCGCGCATCGTAACGGCGCTCGCGACCGAAGAGCATGCCGAGGCCATCGCCGCCTTCTACAGGGAGGTCTGGAGTCCCACGGCGACCGCCGAGTCGGTGGTGGCGGCGAGTCGCCTAGGCGCCGCGCAAAACATCGCGGATCCCGGGGAGCCGACGCCCACTGCTCTGGTTCTCGCTGGAAACCGCGTCGTCGGATATTGCGGAACCATCCCACAACGACTCTGGGACGGCGTCCGGGAGCGGCCAGCCTATTGGGTGAAGGGCCTGATGGTACTGCCTGAGTATCGCAACGGACCAATCGGGTATCTGGTCGTGAAGGAGCTGTCGCGGCATCTCGACTGCTCCACGATTCTCACTGTGGCGCCTGCCGCTCGCCGCCTGTTCTCCGCGCTGGGATACACCGACCTGGGCGCAGTCACCAACTGGACGAGGCCGCTGCGCCCGAGCGGTATGGCCGAGCGGCTCGACTTCAACGCGTTGGGACTGAATAGGCTACCGAATTGGATGAGTGTGGGCGTCAGCGTCGGGCGTCGCACGGGCATCGCGGGGCTGGCTGCGAAGCTGGCCGGTCTCGGGATGGATGTGGCAAGCGGTCTCGCGCGCCTGCCGGCGGCGCACCTCGACACGGCTGGACTCGGAGCGCCATCACGTGCTGAGCTCGACGAGCTCTGGATAGCCGCCCGCAGGAATCTGACGGCGAGCCCAGTGCGGGACGGCGCCTATCTCGAGTCGCGTTTTGGCAACGGGGCGGAGCAGGGGCAAGGGGAAGAGGAAGACAGCAACCCGTATACCTTCGTCACCACCCGCGACGGTGGACGCCTTCTTGGCGTGGCCATCGTGCGTAGGCCACGTCCGGCATCGGACGCGCGGCTAAGGGGGATTCGCGTGGCAACTGTGTCCGAGTTTGTGTTTCCCATCGATCGCGCCGATGCAGGGCTTGCCACGCTCGGCGCAATCGAGCGTGTGGCGCGTGCCGCCGGCGCCGACGCGTTAACCTGCATGACATCGCACCCGATTCTCGGTGATCTGCTGCGCAGGCAGGGATATTTGCGACTCGCTGGAAATGTGCATTTCTTCCTTCGGGACGTAAGCGGCTTGGATCCATTCCGGACCGACCTTGGGGCTTGGTGGCTCGGGCGCGGCGACGGAGAATCTGATACGTCCTTCTAACCGCGTCAACCGAGACCATGATCACTGATCGCGATGCGAAGTTGAACGAGATCGTAAGTGCCGTGCTGGAGCTTCCCACCGGCACGGACGTCAGTCACGTACGGCAACTTTCGTCGGAAGGCTGGGACTCGCTGGCGCACGTGTCGCTAATGCTCGCGATCGAGGGCGAGTTCGGCGTTACGATCGACATCGGCGATCAGATTGCCCTCACCTCCGTGCCGGCGATCCGACTCTATCTCGAGGAACGCGGCCTGTGACAGAGGCGGCCTTCGAGGTTACGGTCAGCCCAAACGACGCGCTCGCCTTCGCCGCGCTTTCCGGAGACTGGAACCCATTGCACACCGATGAGGCATATGCTGCGCGTACTCAGTTCGGCCGCACGATCCTTCACGGAGCATTCTCTGCGGGACTCGTGTCGCGGATGGCCGGCATGCACATTCCCGGCACCGATTGCCTGCTTCATGGCATGCGGCTCAACTTTTTGCAACCAATCCTGCCGCCAGCACGTCTGCGGGTGAAGGGAACGTTGGTCAATGAGCGGGACGACACCGGCCGCGTCGCGGTCGAGATCTCCGACGCGGAAAGCGGCAGGCGATACGTCGAGGCATGGTACGAGTACGGAAGCCAGCGGCTTGCCGTGCCGGCGGACGCCGTTGCGCACACGACGAACACGGACGAGCCGGTGGTCCTTGTAACCGGCGCGTCCGGGGGGCTTGGCAAGGCCCTGCTCGCGCGCTTGGGCTCCAGGGGCATCGGCCTCTCTCGCAGTGGCGAGGGGGCGGTGCCAGCTTTGCTCGACGTTGCTCATGTCGATGCGCTCACCGGCGGAGCGCCGATTGCCGGCATCGTGCACTGCGGATGGCCAGCACCTGATAACACCCGGCTCACGAAGCTTGGCGACGCTGCTGCTGCGATTGAGTACAACCTTTCGCACCCTTTGCACCAGTCCATCGCGCTGAGTCGGGTTTTAATTGCACGCGGCACCCCCGATGCGATGCTGCTCCTCGTCGGCTCCACCGCCGCGGAGCCTGGGCGACACAATTATCGCATGCCCTTGTATTCGCTGGCGAAGGCGCTCATTCCTACCCTTTGCCGAATTCTCGCCATTGAGCTGGGGCCCTCGGGGCAGCGTTGCGCCGCGGCAATTTTCGACGTCATCGATACGGGTATGAACAAGGCCATGAGCGCGCGGGCACGGCTCGCGCACGAGGACCGCTCCCCAGTCGGCCGTATTGCGTCCGCGGATGACGCGGCCGCCCAACTCGACTGGATGATCGCAAACCGCAGCTTTCTGCTGTCGGGGGCAACGATCACCCTCGCGGGTGGGTCGCTGCCTTGAACTTCCTCGAAGCGAAGCGACTGCTCGACGGGTTCACCGGCGGACCGCCACTACCATTCCTCTTCGCCCTCTCCGGCTCCGCGGAACCATTCGATTTGTACCTGCGCGCCGCTGCGGCGAAACGCGGTCGTCTTGCGGTGGCCCACGTGCTGCCATTCAACACCCTCGCTCAAAGCCTGCGTCGGGAGCCGGAGCGAGGTCTGGTGGAAGTCTTCCTGTTGCTACCCTGGGATTTTGCTCCGGAGGCTGACTGGCGCACTGGCGCACTCGAACGCGCGGACGAGGAGTCACTCCGCGAGCGGGCGATAGAGATCGAGCGGTTGCTGTCGCGCCGCCGCGCACGCCTGCTTTACCTTCCCGCGCCGCTGCCGCCGCTGTTCGCCAACCATAATCGGGACGCAGCCTTCGAGCTTGCGCTCGAAAGCCTTGCCGTTGGGCTGGGAGCGCGAGTGCTTCCACGCGAGACCTTCTCCCTTCCGGGATATTTCCTGAGCGGCTGCCCAGTCAGCGGAGCATCGATCGGTAGCGTGGCGGAGGCGGTGGTGGTTCTCGCGAGCGAGGCACTCCTCCAGCCAAAGAAAGTTCTCGTCACTGATCTCGACAATGTGATGTGGAGCGGAGGCATCGGAGAGGACGGCCTGCAGGGCATCGCCTTCGAACAACAGGGACGCGGGTATCCGCACTCTATCTATCAGGGATTGTTGCGCCGATTGCGGTGCGAGGGCGCCTTGCTCGTCGCGGTGAGTCGCAACGACGCCGAGATCGCCATGTTGCCTTTCCGTACGGGCCGCATGCCGTTACGCGAAGAGGACTTCGTCGCTATCGTCGCGAGCTATCACGCCAAGTCGGCTCAGATCGCCGAGCTGGCCTCGCGGCTCAATCTCGGCCTTGACTCGTTTGTGTTCGTGGACGACAGCCCGGTGGAGCTCACTGAGGTGTCGCTGGCGTTGCCGGCCGTTCGTTGCGTGCCTTTTCCTCGACAGGCTGATGCGCTCGCGGGCTTCCTATCCGAGCTGTCCCGCCTGTTCGGCCGCCGTGAAATCACGGCCGAGGATCGTGATCGCACGGATCTCTACCGCCGGCGGCTGGAGGGGCTGACGCCAAGTACCACGAGTGGCGCGGACATCAGCCGCTTCCTCAAGGACCTGGGCATGACACTAACGCTGCACGACCGTTCGCACGGGGACCACACGCGTGCAGACCAACTCATTAACAAAACCAATCAATTCAATCTGAACGGTCGTCGCGTCACAGAGCCGGAAATCGGCGAGGTGGTCAAGACTGGCGGCCGCCTGTACAGCGCCAGTCTCAGCGATCGAAGCGGCAGTCACGGCGAGATACTATCTTGCCTTGTCACCGTTGATGGCGTCATTACGGCCCTCGCGATGTCGTGCCGCGTCTTCCAGCGTCGCGTGGAACACGCCTTCTTCGCGTGGCTCGCCTCGCAGCCCCACCCGCCCGCGGCGATGGACTGGGCGAGCACCCCGCGGAATGAGCCTTTCGCGCAATTTCTGCGGGAGTTAACCGGCGCGGAGGCTCCAGCCGCGGGCACAGTGATCATTTCATTCGCCGACGTATGCGACCGATTCTCGCGCGACACCGACCTCTTCAAGATCGTGGCGGGCGCCACCGCCGCGTGACTCCGCCGGCGGTATTTCCCGGAGGCGCACGCTTCGCCTTCACGATCATGGACGATACCGATAACGCCACGGTCGCGAACGTGCAGCCGATCTACCGGCTGCTCGAGTCGCTGGGCATGCGCACGACCAAGACCGTGTGGCCGGTCCGATGCGAAGAGGGGAGCGAGATGTTTGGTGCGGCGGAGACCCTCGACGACCCGGGATACCGCGACTTTGTTGTCGATCTCAGCCGGCGCGGTTTTGAGATTGCGTTCCACGGTGCCACGATGGAGTCGAGCCAACGTGAGCGCACGGTACGCGGGCTCACGCGATTCACGGAGATGTTCGGTCCACCTCGAGTGCATGCCAACCACTCGCTCAACCGCGAGAACCTGTACTGGGGGGTGGATCGTATCGACGATCCTATCCTGCGCGCGGCGTACCGCGCGGCCCTTGGACATCCTGACGATTTTTATCAGGGACACGTGCCCGGCTCCGCATTCTGGTGGGGCGATCTCTGCGTGGCGGAGATCAGCTACGTGCGCAATCTCAGCTTCGATGAGATCAATTTGCGTCGCGTGAACCCGTCGATGCCCTATAGCGACGATCATCGCCCATACGTGCCTTGGTGGTTCTCTGCCTCCGACGCTGAGAATGTCGATGCGTTTGTGGATCTGGTAGGAGTCGGGAATCAGGCGCGGCTCGAGGCGGAGGGTGGTGTTTGTATCGTCGCCACGCACTTGGGCAAAGGCTTCTGCGTCAACGGCGCGGTACGCGACGACGTCCGTCAACTGCTTGTTAGGCTTGCAGAACGGCGCGGGTGGTTCGTGCCGGTGGGACCGATGCTCGACGAGCTACGGGCGCAGCGCACCGAGGGGGCACTGCCGCCGGGGGAGTGGCGGCGCATGCAGTGGCGATGGGCGCGTGATCTCGTGTTGCGGCGACTCACCACGCGGCGTCGAGCGCGGAAGCGCAAACGTGCCCAGAATCAGCGTCGTGTAGGCTCCCAAATGTGATCCTGGTGGCGCGCCAGCACTCTCCAAAAAGCCTCCAGTACCGCCAGATTCGCGGCGACGGCAAAGGCAGGCAGCGAGACGATTCGTGGTGCAAGTCTCTCTGAAGGCCAAACCGTTCCGATCATCGCCAGCAAGGCGACAACAGCACCAACGGCCAATAATACGCGCGCCCACGAATGCGACGATCCGAGTAAAACCAAGCCGAGGATTCCGGGGACAATCGATAACGGCAGCAGCCAGCGGCACACCTTGTGGCTGAACAGTTTCCAGGCAAAAACGCCGTAACGAGTCGGGTCAAGAAGAGAGCGATGAACGTACAGAGTTTCAATACCTCGGCTGATCGTTCGCACCTTCCGGCGGTATTCCTCTCGAAGCGCCGATGTGCGAGGCACGAAACAAATTGCGCGGTCAACGGAAAGTGAGCGGAAGCCGTGAATGCGCGCCGTCAGGGCTGCAGAAAAATCCCGGCTGAGATCGTCGCGGACCGGAATCCTATGAAGCGCGGCGCGAATCGCGTAGCAGCTGCCGGATGCGCCGATGATTCCGCCCGTCAACGTCTCGAGGGCGCGCACACGCATCTCGTAATTGACGTATCCGGCTTCAGTGATATTCGCCGCATTTTCCCGTGAGATGCTGACATCACGTCCCGAGGTAACTCCTACGGTGGGATCGGCCATTTGCGCGACCAGAGCGCGCACCGCGGAGGGGTGCAAACGAATCGACGAGTCGGAGTTGACAACAATTTCCCCGCGAAGGTATGACATGGCCATGTTTTCCGCCTTGGTCTTGCCGCCCCGGTCAGGAAGCCGCAACAGCTCTACCCCACGGGATTCATATTGACGAACGATTTTATCCGTGGCGTCGCTGGAAGCGTCGGAAAGAATCAGGATCTGGAGTCGTTCCTTGGCGTAATCCTGAGCGAGTAAAGCGTCGATTGCGCCGGCGATCTGCTTTTCCTCATTGTATGCAGGGATCACGACGCTGACGAAAGGCCAATCGGAGTAGTGCAAAATCGTTTCACGTTCGCGTTTATGCGACGCGATCCATAGTACGAGGGGGTAGCCAATGTAGGCATAGATCGCGACCACCAGAGGAACCGCTACGAGAGAGAATGCGAATACTGTCAAGAACGATCTTTTCCCGAAGTGGCGTCCCGATAGATGCGGTCATAGGACTCGAGCCAGGGTGTGGGCGCAAAATCGGTCTCAAGCCGAGTCCTGGCGCGCGTCGCTCGAACGCGCGCTTCGGCTGGCGCGTTGACGACGTTCCGGATGGCAGAAGAGAGAGCTTCTGAATCTCCTGGCGGAATCAAAATCGCCTCAGCATGAGAGACCACGTCGGGCACCCCGCCGACCAGTGTTGCTACGACCGGCACATTTGCATGCATCGCTTCGAACAGAGTGATCGGAGTGCCTTCCGTCCGGGAACTGATAACCAGCAGGTCAAATGCTGGCAGCAACCGCGATGCTCTGGGCACTTCGCCAGCCCAGGAGATTCGACCATCGAGCTGAAGCTCTCTCGCTCGACTCTGCAGCTTCGGGCGTTCAGAGCCCTCGCCAATCATTGTGACGTGAATGGGGAGATCCTGCAGAGCCGATAGCGCTTCAATCAGAATATCGGGTCCCTTTTCCCGGCTCATTCGGCCTATCCAGGCAATGTTGAATTCCTCGCGTGAGAGCTGTGGCGGTTGACGAGCGAGCTCGCCAGTAAGAAGTGAATCCGGTGCAAACCACGCATTGGGCAGTGCGAATATTCTGCCGCGCAAACCGTTAGTAGACGCCAGGTCCTCCGCGAGGTGCCGCGAAACCGCGACGACCGCATCGAAGCGGCGATACGAAACTCGTTGCATCCATTGGTAGAACAGATTACGGTAAGTCCCTCCCGTGAATCCATGCGCGGTGCTGACAAGTGTCGCACCACAGTTCGCCGCAAGTGACGCAGCCAACACGTCCGGATGAGAACCATGACTGTGAAGCACGTCGGGGGTTAGCCGAATGCAGATTTCCTGAAGTGCTTTCCGTTGAGCGTGGTATGCGCGCCGGTGTTGGATGATGGGAATCACCTGTACGCCGACGTCTCGCAATTCGCCGATGAGCGACGGCTCAGTCGTGTCAGTTTCGAGAATTGGGAGCACCGCGACTTCATGCCCGCTTGACTTCTGACCCGCGGCAAGTGCGAACACGACCCTTTCGAGACCGCCAAACGGGGCGGGGGCCAACAGGTGGAAAATCTTCAAAAACCCGCCAGCCGAAGGCGAAAACCATTGAGCGACAGGCCCGATGGAATACTTAGCCGCGGTAGTGTGTACGACGGGAGCGACAGGGATGGTTGAAGCCAGCCGCCATCAATCCGGAACGCTCCCAGATACCCAGCCTTTGCGATGGCTCTCTTTACCGACTCGTTGTAAAGGCCATACGGGTAACTAAGCCAAGGAACCACAGAGGAAAAGCGCGATCGCAGCCATTGATCGGAACGGCTTAGCTCGGCTCCAAGATCGGCCTCCCCTAATGCACAGAGGTTTGGGTGGGACCAACTGTGTGATCCAATCGTAACGCCTGGTTGGGAAACAGCAGCCGCCAACTGAGTGATGGTAGTTATCCGCGGCAAATTGTGGTTCGAGCTCGATACGACAAATTGAGAATTTGCCCAGCGAAGAACCGAATCAGCGTTGCCGCCGAGAGTTTCAAGGACATGCCTTCTCAGGTCACCGGAGATAGCTCCGTGTGTTCGTTCTGCCAGAGTGTCCCACCATGAAACCGAGTCGATGAGAGCGGGAGCAACAAAAATGGTCGCCGGCATTCCACGCTTTACCAACTCTTCAACACCAACGGTTAACGCGCCCATGTACGCGTCGTCGAATGTGATTACAACGCGCGGGCGAGTTGAAAGCGGTAAGGGGCGTCCGATCGATTCTATCGGAACAACGTCGTGCGTTTCGGCAAGAGCGTCCAGCTGCAGCGAGAACTCCTTTTGCGGCAGGTGCAGGTCTTTATCGCCTGAAACTGCCTCGCCATTTGGTAGCACGTTATGATACGCAAGTACCAACGTACGTCCGCGCCGAGTGCGACGCGCAAATCGGTCCACCCCTGACTGGACGAGCGCTTTCTCCGCCAGATGCTTCAACGCGGCGTTCACCGCGGGAAAGAGCTCCCAACAATGTCAGTGACTGCTTCCAATTGCTGATCTTGTGTGAATCGTTCCGCGACACGCTGACGTCCGGCCGACCCGAACCTTGCGGAGAGTGCTGGCTTGGTAAGGAGACAGCCGAGCGCCCCGGCGAGCGCCTCCTCGTCAGCTGGCGGTATCAGAAGGCCCGTCACACCATCGTCGATCATTTCAGGAATCCCCCCCACTGAAGTGCCGATTACAGGTTTTCCTGCAGCCATTGCTTCCAGCACGCCGAGCGGAAACGCGTCCTGCCATACGGATGGTACTACGCAGATGTTCGCTTCAGTGAGAAGGCCGGAGGCATCAGCACGATAGCCAAGAAAGAAGATATCGTCGCGCGATTCCAAACCGTCGCGAATCTCCTCGAGTCCTTTGCGCTCAGGACCATCGCCAATGTAAACCAGGAGGGGCCTCATCACCCCCTGAGGAAGTCTCTTGAGCGCAGCGTCGAAAGCGCGCAACAGGTATGCAACTCCCTTTACCGCGTCGGCTCGGCAGCAGCAGACGACTAACGGACGATTTCCGGCGACGTTGAGTAGCTCACGGAGTCCGGCCGCGGGTGGAGCTGGGCGCACCGGAACTCCATTCCATATGCGCACTATTCGTCGGGGCGGAGCACCGTCGCGTGCAAGTATGCAACGGGAGATATAGTCGCTTACGGTGATGACAGTGTCTGCGGCTACCCCCGGCAAGCGAATGATCACCCGTTTGGCGAATTGAACAAGAGGATGCCGAAGCGGGCGCTCGCCAGACATGTGATCGTGGACCACGATGGACCGTACGCCAGCAAGTCGGAGCATTGGAAAAAACAACGAACACGCGGCTCGATCTGTCAGATAAACCGCTTGGATGTTGTTGACTCTGACGAAGCGCAGCGTATGCAGCCCTCGGCGGAGTGTGTCAAATCGGAAATCAAATATCACGGGCACTGCGGTGCTGCCGGCGAGTGAACGCGGTTCGCCATTTAGCATCGGATAGGCGACAAGGGTCGGCACCCCTCTACTCGCGAGCCTCTCAGCAACGCCAGCATATATTCTTTCGATGAAGTCCCACGCATAACCTGTGTTGGACGGAAAGTTTGAGACGCAGAGCAAGGTGGGCGGACGAGTCGATCGGGATCGGGAGCCAGCTGCTGGGGTTTTCACCGGCCGAGGATCCAGTTCACGCTTTCGCGAATGAACGGTAGAGGATCACTGAGACGCAACACTTCTGATTGCGTTCCTGTCCTTAGCGCCCGAAAAAACTCGGCAATAGTGGCAATACGGGCCGGGCGCCCGGCCGGAAGAGCAAGTCTGTCGGATGAATGAAAAAGCACCGCCAGAAGGTTGTCGACATCGCCCCACTCCCACTGCGAGCGAATTCCAACCCGGTATTCCGTTACTGGATGTGAAGGCAAACCCAGAGCGGCTTCCACAAGCAGGACTGGAAAATCAACTCCCGAATCAATCGCGAGCTGGAGTGACCCCCACAATCGCCCGTTGATTTCCATCAGATAGTCCGTGCCGGTGGTCGTCTCACGCTTGTACTCGAGCATTGCGACACCTTGCCATTCTAGATCTTTTAGCAGCCCCACCGAGGCCTCCAACAAGTCGTGGTTCATCGGAATGCTTTCGCGGAGAACGCTCACTCCGCCGGAAGGGGGCTTCTCACGAATACGCCGGTGGCAGAACGCCGCTCGAAGCTCGCCGTTCCATACGAGCAGCGAGACGCCAACCCCCGGTCCCACAATGCGCTCCTGCAGGAGCACGGGGAAAGATGACCGCGGCAGGCGCATCAACGTTTCTCGCAAACCGCGTTCATTGTTCGTGTAAGAAACCGTATTCCTCATCCGCGCTGATTCCGGACCGCTCACCGACCGGCTCGGCTTGACGACCACCGGGAAATGCAACGCAGCAAAGTTGTCGGAGCCGGTCGGGAAACAGCAAATCTGCTTTTGGACTGGCACCGCGATACCGCGAGCGTTCGCAACTCCCAGCACTTCTGCCTTGTCACATATACGATTGAATTGATCAGCCGACGCAAACGGGATGTCGCAGTCAAAAGCCTGACGGACGGGAAGTACGGCGAGCAATGACGCCTCAGTGACAGGCAGAAGAACGTCTACTCTTAGAGATGCTGCGAGGCGCGCTACCTCTTCAGCGAACCTGGCAGGCTCGCTTAGCGGATCTGAAACTCTCGTCTCAGTTGCACAATACCGGGATCGCCCGGCAATAGAACGTCGGCTTGAAGAGCAAACATGCGCGGTATATCCCGCGACTCCGAGGGATCGAACCGTGGCCAGGGACGCGCGTTGTTCCCCGTCGGTGATCAGTATGCTTACAGGCATAGTCCTTTTCAAAGTCCAGGATTGCGACGCAAGCCCGTTTCGAGGGAATACGTTGTCATGAAGAAAACCGGGGATGGCCACGATTGTCGAGGCATTGACGATAGAGCTCGCCATATGATTGGACCTGCCGATCGAGAGTAAAGCGGCTCTCTACAACCCGCCGGGCGGTTTTTGCCATGCGTTGGCGCTCGGACGAGTCGGCACGAAGTCTGACAATCGCGCTCGCAACTGCTTCCGGCGATCCGTTTGCCGCGAGAAGGCCCGTGATTCCATCTTCGATGATTTCTTCCGGACCACCACA
>JALYZH010000119.1 GCA_030948945.1 Gemmatimonadota bacterium
CATCACGCGAGGTACGACATCCGATTGACTGCTCAGGGAACGAGCGCCGTACTCGTTTCGTCGGCCACCCCGTATCCCTCGGAGTACTTGTAATACGCAAATTCTCCCCTCGGCTCCACGCAGTTCAGAACCGCGCCGAGTACCCGCACGGGAAGACGGTCCACGAGCTCGAGTTTCGCCGAAGCCATCCGCCGGTCGGTTTGTCCGATGCGCAGCACCAGCATCAGATTCTGTGCGGCGGCGGCAACTGCAAACGCATCTATCCCCGCGGCAAGTGGTGCAGTGTCGAACACCACTACATCGAACCGCTGGCGAAGCTCCGCCGCGAGTGCCGGAAGCGCCGGTGATGTGAGGAGCTCCGGGCTGTTCCTGTACTTCTCGCCGCGAGACAGCATCGACAGCCCTGTATGGTGCGTCGGGCGAATCACCGTCGTGAGGCTGTCCCCGCCGGACAGGTATTCGATCAGGCCCGGACCAATGGGAAGCTGAAACATCCCGTGCAGAACGCCGCGACGCGTATCGGCGTCGACCAGCACAGTGCGAAAACCAGCGTCCGCGAATGACATTGCCAGATTCGCGGCCACGAATGATTTTCCGTCACCGGGGGACGGGCTCGTGACCGAGATCGAAACCGGAAAGCCGGACACATTCTGGACGTGCATTCGCACGGTACGAATCGATTCAATCAGTTGTGAGAGCTGTTCGGGAGAACGGCTGTCGGCCCCACCTCTCGGGAACTTCGGAATCGCTCCCGCGATGCTCAACCCGAGCTCCCCGGTTACCTGCTCGGAGTACTGGATCTTCGGATCGAAGGTATCGAGCAGCATCGCGAGGCCGATGGCCGCGCCAAGGCCGCCGAAGATCGCAAGCAGAAGAAGCGTTGGACCCGTGTCCCGGGTCGGCCGCAAAGGCGCAACCGCCGAATCGAGAATGGTTACATCCGGCGTCGCGCTCGCTTCAGCGAGCTGGGCTTCAGCCGATCGGCTCTTGAGCGTCGTGTAGAGCCCCTCCGATACCGCAACGGCCCGGCGCAATCGCATCTCTTCGATCGTGCGGGTGGGGATTGCCTGCAGCTCACGCGACGCGCCGCTTATTCGCGAATTGTATGCGCCCTCGCGCTGCTTGAGCTCGGCGAGCAGCTGTGACGCAAGCCGGGGTATCGTTTGGGTCTGGAGCGTCTGGATAGTGGCTGCGACCTCCCGCACGGCGGGATGCTGATCCGTGTATATCTCCCGCTTCGTTGCGAGCTCCGCCTGCTTGGTGTGCAATTGCGTGAACGCAGCACGTAGCGCGTCGGCTCCCGAGCTCGTGGCGACGCTCGGAATGAGCAGCGCGGCCTCCCACGGCACAGTTCCGGACCTGGCGCCGATGATGACCTTTTCGAGTGCCTCCCGATCGTGCCGCGTGTCGTCGTATTCGATCTTCTGATCGAAAAAACTTTTCAGTGCCGGGTCGCGGGTTATCTCCAAACCGGCGGCGACCGGACCGCCTTCCGCCGGCAGAGTTATCGTGTGCACCCGAAAATCTTCCAGCGCTTTTTCCGCATCGTGGAGCG
This sequence comes from Gemmatimonadota bacterium, assembly GCA_030948945.1. The sequence continues at coordinate 1,556 of JALYZH010000119.1, forward strand.
ACCTTTCGGCGTATCGAAGCTGTCCCCCCAGTATGCTCGCGAACTCAACGAGATTTCGCTTTTTCAACTCATTGGCAACGTCGACGTACTCCTTCAGCCAGGTGTTCAGAGTCAGTCGCGCCAGCTGCGGATCTTCACTACGGAGACGGAGCCACAGGAAATTGCTCTTCTCCGGCAGATCGGCGCTGAGCTGCTTCATCAGCTCGACGGCCGTCTCGCGCGGGGTCGACACCGTGAAGTCGATTTCGTTCTTGCCCGAACCCACGAACAGGCTGGGGGGCGCGACCCACCGCAAGCCCGCCCGCCGGCCTACGGAGTCCGCCATGCTCCCACTATCGGAAAACGTCCCGTCCTTGAGCGTGAGAGTCCAGTGCTTTACTGTCCGATCGATACGGAACGCGTACTTTCCGGGAATGAAGCGATTCGCGATTGCGAATCTGGAGAATTCCGCGAAATCCCCCGGTTTGTCGGGTTGGACGTAAAGCGCAAGCTTCTGAACGACCGCATCTACGATCCGATAACTTCGGAGCAATTCGACCCAAGCCGAAGAATTCAGCAGCTCCCGCGACCTGATCGGACCGGAAGCGTCGCTCAACGGAGTTACAGGCTCGATCCAGATAGTCGCCCGCACTTCGTATTTCGGCTTTACGGCTCGCGTTGCCACTATTCCGCCCACCAGAGCGAGGACTAGAACGCCGAGGATTACCCATCTATGCCGGCGGATAGCCGACCATGGCCGTTCGAACGGTGGCTTCCGCATCGCCGGGGCCGGCATTCCGGAGCCCGACCAGACTGGTACCTGAAGCCGCGGGGCCGGAGCCGGAACGTTGTTGTGCGGGGAGACGCTTTCATCCATGGTGCAAAATATCAACGGTGAAGTTGCGTGTACGCGATCAACAGGCCGAGAATCCCGGTAATGGTCGGTACTATTACGGCCCAGTTGAAGCGCCGACGCTCTCCGACTGAGATCTCATCTCCACCCTGCAGATTCAGCATGTCCATGGACCTGCCTTCCGACAAGGCCGTTCGGGAGCTGTGTTCATCCAGGATGCTTTGTCCCTGTCTTCGAACGGAGACCTTGGCCAGATCCGCATCCACGGTCGGACCGCCGGCCAACATCAGTACATCGCTGAGAGGCAGGTCGGCGGGCGCGTAGAAATACCCCGGATGGGCGACGCTCCCAAGGATCCCCAGCCGCATGAGCGGGGTCGCCCGGACGACCGGGTCGCGCAGGTACCCGCCGATGTAAGTAGTGAGCCTGGAGGAGAGCTCAGAACGAAGGACTCCTTCGAGCGAAAGGTCAGCCATCTGTGGTAGCTGCAGGCTCTTTCCCGATCTAATGATCAGCGTGTCGGTGAAGCCAGCCGGACCCTGCACGTTGACCACGATCCGATCACCCTCGTGAAAATCACCGTGATCGAGCCGATCATGGATGAGCCGAGCCGTGTTCTTATCGCCCCTCGCTTCCGCGGCGCTCATTTGCGATTCCAGCGCGGCGCGCGTCTCGAAATTATGCCGATCCAGTCCTGTAACCGCAGATTGTGCCCCGGCGAGTCGGGTCGTCGCCAAACTGACCCAAAGAGCTGTTAAGGTAATGTTATAAAAATGTGTGTTTGATTTCATGGCAACCGGCCCAAACCAGCGGCGGATTCAAAACTGCCTAACTCGAACCAGGCAGGGAGGTTACAGGGCGTTAATGCTTCCCAGCCCTGGATGTTGGCCTCGTAATGTGTACTGCTGACCTCAAGAAAGCGAGGACAGCAATCCGCACGCCCGCCTTGACGGGTTTCCGCGCGAGGTCATGCATCGGAATGTGAAATGATGCTCAAAGCCGCGGAATGAGGAATATCGAGATACTTTTTTTGTGGACTGGCTCGCGTATCATTCTCGAGATACCACCCGATTGCGTCCGCGATTCCATCGGCGACCGAGCGCGTGGGCACATACCCCAGACTGTGTCGGATCTTGCTCACGTCGGCAACCGAATGCCGAATATCCCCAGGCCGAAAATCCTCGTAGACAGGTTCCGGGAGGCTGAATCTTCGCCTTTCCATCGTCTTGTCCCGAATGATCGCGTATAACTCATTCAGGGTCGTCCGCCGTCCACAGGCAACATTGTAGACCTCTCCCGTCGAAGACGCGTCTTCAACCGTCGCCGCCAGCAGATTTGCCTGCACCACATCATCGATGTAAACGAAATCGCGACTGGTTTCACCATCTCCCATGATGGTGCATGGCTCATTTGCGGAGAGGCACGACACCCATAGGGGAATTACCGCCGCATATGGGCCATGCGGATCCTGCCGCTTCCCAAACACGTTGAAATACCGGAGACCAATGGTTTGCAGACCATACAGGCGAGAGAAAACACCGGCGTAGATCTCGTCGACGAGTTTGGTCGCGGCGTAAGGTGAAAGCGACTCCCCAATTCGTTCCTCGCGCTTGGGAGAGCCGGGATCGTCGCCATAAACCGCGCTTGACGACGCATATACGACGCGCTGAACCTTCGCATCTCTGGCCGCGACCAGCATGTTCAGCAGACCGCTCACATTTGAGTCGTGACTCGACACCGGGTCCGCGATCGACCGAGGGACAGACCCTAGAGCCGCCTGATGGAGCACTATGTCGACCCCGTTGCAGGCTTCTCTGCAGGCTCCCAAGTCTCTTATATCTGCGTAGATCAGGCGAAAACGGGCGCCGATGCCTCCGCGCTCCAGAGCCTCGTCGACATTCCTGGGGTGACCCGTTGAGAAGTTGTCGAGCCCTACTACCGCCTGCCCAAGCGAAAGTAGGCATTCGAGAAGGTTTGATCCTATGAAGCCGGCAACTCCGGTAACGAGCCAAGTGCGAGGATTTCGCCTCAGGGATGCCAGCGCTTCTTGATAGCGGTTCATTTTCCCGGGACGAAGAGTAGAAAAAGGCGATCAGTAATGTACGGCATCTTCCATTCCGAATTAGGCCTGCTCATGGTAGGGCGTAACTACATGAGTGACATACGATTGGCGCCGCAATACATGAGCTGGGAGGGAACAGGTTTCCACGAGTTCCTGTTGCAGATGTGCAACACTTTGTTGCGGGACTCTCAGCGATCGCCTCCAAAACCGAGCTAGCACCACCAATGTGCAGCGTCAGTCCGCACGCTCTTTCGCAACAAACTGTTTGAATTTCTCCCACTCTCGCTCGCTGGGATCCCTGAGCGTGAAAAGACCCGCGTCGATGTCATTGCGGAAGCGGACGTATCCGATTGCGGCCGCATCCACGCTGACACCTTTAAGAAAAGATCCCGCGGGTGCGAGCGTCGGCCACCCAACATTCTCTAGATCGGAGATCCTTCCTTCATACTTCTTGTAGGTGCCGTTATTCTGATCGATGTAGATCGGCGTGTGACGCGTTACCAATTTCACCTCTGGGAAATTTGCGGGATCAATCTACCTAGGTCGGCAAGATGTCCCTCTGTCCTGGGCAGGAATTCTAGATTTGCGACGAGCTTCACTCTGGCTGATCCCCGCGTCTTCGACAACCTCCTTAGGCCGGAAACGCGCGGGCATCGGCAAATGAGCGCGGCGAGGGAATCCCCGCAATACCGCTAGGAAAGAGCCGCCAGCAATTCGACGAAGAATTGCTGACGGCTCAGCGCGACCCCTGAGAGAGTAGGTCACGGCTAAATGATACCGTCGCTGGTCTCGAGGCGCAACGTGCGACTCGGAATGGTGCCAGCAAGTTCCAGACTGAGTGCGTTCCCGCTCTCGCCTTCCTCAGTCGATTGATTCTCACCGAGGGTAGGCGATTGTTGCGCCCGAGCGCGTCAGCCGCCCCACGAGCTGCTCGTCGACTCTTGCCCGTAAGACAATCTGCCCATCATCGGTGCGTTGGCTGAGTACGTTGCCAGTTCGATAGATCTCCGCAAGCAATTTGCCGTCTTCTGCCGGCAGGCGGATCTCCGCGATCTCGGTTCCCTTCCTCGCCGCCCCGAGTAAGGCGCGGCGGAGGGGTTCCAGACCACCCCCCGCGACTGAGCTCACGAACGCCGAAGTATTCGGAAGCAGATTTCCAATCCTTTGCCGCAACGCTGCCAGCTCGGCCTCCGGCACTGCGTCGATCTTCGAGAAAACGTAGAGCACCGGCTTGTCCTTGGCACCGAGCTCCGCGAGCACCTCGTCGACAACCTGACGCTGCTCTTCCCACATTGGATGACTCGCATCGATCACATGCAGAAGCAAATCCGCTTCATTGACTTCCTCCAGGGTCGCCCGGAAGCTGGCAACGAGATTGTGTGGCAGCTTTCGAATGAATCCGACGGTATCGGTCAACAGGACTTTGGAATTCTCGCCGAGATCGATCTCGCGCGTCAAAGGATCCAGCGTGGCGAACAACCGATCCTCGACGAAAACCTCAGGGGCGTTTCCGATCGCCCGCAGGATCGATGATTTCCCCGCGTTGGTGTAGCCAACCAGCGAAGCGCGGAAAGCATCGCGTCGTCCGGATCGCTGTACCACCCGCGAGGTCTGCACGTCATCGAGCCGATTCTTCAGCAGCTTGATACGCTGATTGATCAACCGCCTGTCTGTTTCAAGCTGTGTTTCACCAGGTCCGCGCACTCCGATACCACCGCGGAATTTTTCCAAGTGGGCCCACATGCGTGTCAGCCGCGGCAGCATGTACTGAAGCTGCGCCAGCTCCACCTGCATCTTCGCTTCGCTCGATCGCGCACGCGTGGCGAAGATGTCGAGAATCAGCTCGGCCCGATCCATCACCCGCTGGCCGGTCGCATCCTCGATGTTCTTGCCCTGGGACGGTGAGAGCTCGTCGTCGAACACGATCAATGACGCGTTCTTGTCTTCGATCGCCATACGCAGCTCCTCGACCTTCCCCTTCCCCAGATACGTCGCTGGGTTGGGCTTGTCGATCTGCTGCGTCACCTCTCCCACCACCACTCCGCCCGCGGTGTCCACCAGTCGCTCGAGCTCTTCCAAATGCTCGGCAACGCTATGTCTGGCGTTGGATCCTTTGCGGGGCGCCCCGACGAGGATCGCTCGCTCGACGGGGGCTTTCAGCTCGATTATTTCCTTTGAGATTTGCTACCTCGAATTCTGTGCGCCACCAAAAGCGGAGAAACGACCCGTGCCAGTATAAGGACGAGTGAAGTTGCCCAGTGGCGTCGCTACGGTCACGTCACCTGTAATGGTATACGGTACCGAGCCGCTCTGCATCATCTGTGACGCAGCTGCGCCGATGCCGGCGTAGGTGAAGTCGATTGGAATGCGAATGGTCGTCGAGTCGTTGCTTTGGACCGTGAAGCGCGAGTCGAGCGCGCCGGTGCCGAGCTGATTCTGACCGACTTGCACGTTGTAGGTGAGTCGCGTCGCGTCGAGTCTGAATCCATTCGGGTTGTAGACGTTGACGTAAGCATCTAGCGACCCGCCGCTCAAGCCGAGTCCGCGCACCCTGAGGTCCTTGAACGACACGATCGGCTCCCGGAAGCCGCCCATTCCGAGCGACGCGCACCCGCCCAGTGCTGCTACCGCGACAAGCATTGCCGCGATCCTTGTCCTGCGACCGATTGTCTTGCGCATACCTATTTCTCCTTGCTTTCGTCCGTCGATTTGATCGACGAACTGTCGTTGATAGGTCCGTCTGCCGTTGCCCTTCTGTCACTTGGTGTGGACGCGGGCGTGGACACTTTAGCCTTCAGCTCAGCCCACCATTGGAGGCGTTTCGCGACTTCCTTCTCGAATCCGAAGGGTCCAGGCTCGTAGAAGACGCTGCCGCGCAACTCCTCCGGCAGGTACTCTTGCGGGATGTATGCCTCGGGGACCGAAT
>JALYZH010000269.1 GCA_030948945.1 Gemmatimonadota bacterium
ACGAGGTGGCCCGCGCCCCGCTCCCGGGACGCTCAACAAGCTCTTCTTCGACGCGATCGCGCAGTACAACCGACCCGACGCGCTGCAGGTGAAGGTGGCCGGAGCCTATCGGCCCATCTCGCACAAGGAGGTCGGCGACCGGGTGCGGCACGCCGCCCGCGGACTGTCCTCCCTTGGGATAAATCGCGGGGATCGGGTAGCAATCCTGTCGGAGAATCGACCCGAATGGGCAATCGCCGACTACGCGTGCCTTACCACGGGGCTCACCGACGTACCGATCTATCCAACTCTGCCCGCCGACCAGATCGCCTACATTCTCAAGGACTCGGGAGCGGTGGCTGTCTTCGTATCGAATAGAACACAGGCGGAGAAGCTCAAGGAAATTCGCTTCAGGTTGCCGGGTATCAGAAGCGTCATCGGCTTCGACGACATTCCGACCCTCACCGACATGTCGATTGCCGAGCTGGAACGACGTGGCGCCGAGGGCGACTCCAACGAGTCGGCGGCGCGGTATCGTGCTGACGCGCTCACCGTAAAGCCCGACGACCTCGCGACCATCATCTACACGGCCGGCACAACTGGCGAACCGAAGGGAGTGATGCTGTCGCACGACAACATCTACTCGAACGTCGCCGCCGCCAGAAACGCCATCCCATTCGAGGGTCATGACACCGGACTGAGTTTTCTCCCACTCTCGCACATCTTCGAGCGGATGGCTGGGCATTACCTCATGTGGGCGACCGGGACTTCAATTGCCTACGCCGAATCGATCGATACGATCGCGGCCAACATGCAGGAGGTTCACCCGACGCTCGTGCTTTCCGTGCCGCGCGTGTACGAGAAGATGTATGCGCGGATCCTCGAAGCCGCCCTGACCGGGGGTTTCATCAAGAAGAACATTTTCTTCTGGGGCAGTGGCGTGGCGGAGCGCTGGGCAACCGAGAAGCTCGCCGGACGGGAGCCGCGCGGCATGCTCGCCAGACAATACGCGATCGCGAAAAAGCTGGTGTTCTCGAAACTCAAAACTCGCACTGGTGGCAAACTCCGCTATTTCGTCTCGGGCGGCGCTCCTCTCGCTCCCGAGATCAACAAATTCTTCTACGCTTCCGGCCTGGTGATTCTCGAGGGCTACGGACTCACTGAGACTTCACCGGTGATCGCCGTCAACACCCCCGAGAATTTCCGCATCGGGACCGTGGGCAAGCCGATCGAGGGCGTGGAGATCAAAATCGCCTCGGATGGCGAGATCCTCACTCGCGGACCGAACGTCATGAAAGGCTACTACAAGAAGCCCGAGGCTACCCGCGAGGCAATCGAGCCGGACGGCTGGTTTCACACCGGCGACATAGGCGAGATACGCGATGGCTTTCTCGCGATCACGGACCGCAAGAAGGACATCATCGTTACCGCTGGCGGTAAAAACATCGCGCCGCAGCCGCTCGAGAACAAAGTCCGGACGAATAAGTACGTTGCTCAGGCAGTCATGCTCGGCGACAAGCGCAAGTTCCCGTCGATGCTGATCGTGCCGAATTTCGACCAGCTCGAGCGGTGGGCGACCAAGCGCAATATCATCTGGACAGACCGCGCCCAGCTGCTGCGGATGCCCACGATTCAGGCGAAGATAGAAAAGGAAGTGAACAAGGAGCTCGCCGGCGCCGCGCACTTCGAGCTGCCGAAAAAAATCGGACTCCTCGAGCACGACTTCTCGATCGAGCGGGGGGAGCTTACCCCGAAGCTCTCGGTAAGGCGACGCACGATCGACAAGAACTACAAGACACTTATCGACTCACTCTACGCCGAGGCGGAGAACGCCGGGATCGCTACCGATTCGCACGCCGTATTGGGATGACCTGCGGCGCTTTCTGCGCCACCCAGTACTTGTCGTCGTGAGCCAGGACCGCAAGCTCTGACGGTGGCTGAACGTTGGCCGGCCCGACGACACGGCCACCTGATCTAACAACCCGGACTGCTGATTCCACGATCCTGGCGGGAAACCAGGCGTCGATTGCCACTCCAAGCACTGATCCGGCAGCAAGAGGAATCTCCGAACCAACCTCCACGAGTCCTACACTTGCCGATTCCTTCACTCCAGCTGCCGCGTTCAAGGCGAGAACTCGGACGTGCGCCATATCGCTCAGCTCCTGCGCTGCGAACGCCCAAAGACCGCCGAGCAGAATCGTTGCGCCCGGCTCGGTCGCATCGAGGTACGCCCCCGCCCGGGTCGCCAGCTCTTCTCGACGATGACTCGATGCCTTGCGCTCGTCCTCGCGCTCCGGCAACACCACTTCTCCGCTGAAATCTGCCACTCCGCCTCGAATCCAGTACTCGGCGGAGCACGACGGGCAACCAAGCTTGGCTTCCTCGACGAAACGGTTGTTGACCTTGCTAAATGAGGCGACGAGCCAGGTGTCGTCGTGCGGCCTGGTGCACCGGAGCAGATCGATCAGCTCGATGAACACGGCTGGCCTAGCTGTGCGAAAGTCGCAGCTCGTCGATGTTCACTCGTTCGGGCTGGCTGAGCGCGAACATCACCGCTCCGACCACGTCGGCAGGATCGAGCATCGGTCTCTTCGAGTGCGGCGCACCCGCTGGATCGCTGGTCGTAACGGTATCCCAGATATCGGTATCCGTCGCGGCGGGTGAGATGAGCGTTGCGCGCACACCGGTGCCGCGCAGTTCCGCGCGCAAAACCTCGTGCACCGCCCTCACTCCGAACTTTGCCGCCGAGTAGGCGGCGTTGCCCGTGAAGATCGTTCTGTCCGCTACGGAGCCAATCGTCACGACATGTCCGCTCTTTCTTTTCTTCATGTCGCCCAGGAACGACCGTACCAGCAGGAAAGGGCCCACGAGATTCGTGTTGACTGTGTCGATGAAGAACTCCGTCGGCGTCTCCTCGACTATCGACACCCCGAAAATCCCCGCGTTGTTGACGAGGATGTCAGGCGCGCCCTTCAGCTCTTTGACAATTTGCTTCGCCGCCTTTTCGACGCTCTCTGGCTTGGTGACGTCGCAGACGATTGGGATCGAGCCCTTGAGAGAGGCAGACCGCTTCTTCAGCCTGGCTTCGTTGCGAGCGAGCATGAAGACGCGGACGCCTTCTGCTGCCAGGGCTTCGGCGATTCCCGCACCAATGCCACTCGACGCGCCGGTCACGACCGCGGCGCGCCCGCTAAGCGAGCTCATTGTGGTGTGGCGGACTTGCTTTCATCGGACCCTGACTGGCGGGCCTCGCTCAATTGGACCCGTTGTGCGCGAGCCGCAGGAATTCGTCTCTTGTCTTGGGATCTTCGCGGAAAGCTCCCCGCAACGCCGAAGTAATCGTCTTGGAGTTCTGCTTCTGTACCCCTCGCATCATCATGCAGAGGTGATAGGCCTCGATGACCACGCCAACCCCCGCCGGTTCCAGAACGCTGCAGAGTCCCTCGGCAATCTGCTCTGTGAGCCGCTCCTGCACCTGTAGACGCTGCGCGTAAACGTCCACGATGCGCGGGATCTTGGAGAGGCCCACGATCTTGCCGTTGGGGATGTAGGCCACGTGGGCCTTGCCGAAGAAGGGGAGCATGTGGTGCTCGCACATCGAGTAAAGCTCGATGTCGCGGACCATGATCATGTTGTCGTGCGCTTCCTTGAAGATGCCCTTGCCCACTACCTCCTTCGCTGAAGACCCGTAGCCCTGCGTCATCCACTTGAGCGCGCTCGCCACGCGGGCGGGTGTGCGCTTCAGGCCCTCGCGATTGGGATCTTCACCGAGAAGCTCGAGCTCCCGGCGAACGAGATCCTCGAACTCCTTATTTTCCTGTGTATTCGACATAGTTGTTTTCTGTCTCCCAGAGGACCAGTCGCGCGAGCTTGCCCGGCTTGACCTTGGGGGCGAGGATTTTCCAGAACGCGGTCACGATGTTTTCCGAGGTCGGGATGACATCGCGCATAAACGGCACGTCGAGATTGAAGTTTTTGTGATCGACGATGTCGACGATTTCCTTCTCCACGATCGTCTTGAGTTTCGAGAGATCGCAGACGTAGCCTGTTTTTTCGTCGATGTCACCCTCGACAGAGACGTCGAGAGTGTAGTTGTGCCCGTGCCAGTTCGGGTTGTTGCACTTACCGAACAGCTTCGAGTTCTCGGCGTCCGAGAGCGCGGGATTGTGGACACGGTGGGCGGCGTTGAACCGCAAGC
>JALYZH010000182.1 GCA_030948945.1 Gemmatimonadota bacterium
GGATGGCAGTTCCCGTTAGACCCGACCCCTCAGGCGTGACAACCCTGATAGCCATCACGTTTTGAGCCGTCACCACAGGTAGCGCATCTTCGTCTTAGGGATAGCCGGCGCAACAGAGTGGCTTGCGCTTCGTATGCCGCACCCAATGGCCAACCAGCTCGTGGCAACCGCCAATCAACATCAGGCCCCGTGATGATCGCATGAAGACTCATAACGCGACCGTTGGCCCGAGTCCGTCGGGGGAAACTGTTGACCGACCCCTGACCGGACGTTGCGAGCCGATCCATGACCTGGTTCAGTGCATCTTGGCGTAGGCAGCCCGGATTCATCAGGAATAAGATTGTGAAAAATCGTGCCGTGACAGCGTGGCGCCGCCGCTCGCTTCCGCTGCCGCAGCCTAGAAATCCGCGTCGTGATGTTGAAGCATCGGGCATGCGCCTCGCGACGTCACGAAGCCCACTGAGTGTCCGGCCTACGTTCTTGATCGCACTGGGTTTCGTTTTGCTTATCGCCGCGCTGAGCCGTGTCCATGTGGTTCGGCCTATGCCGGTTTCAACACTACCCCCGCCCCCGACGCCGGAGCCTTCTCCCCACTTCGCACTCGACGATGTAAACCTGGGGCCACACATCCGACTGGTGCGCTTTGCTCCAGACTTCGACATCTACCGCGGTCAGGCTGTCGAAGGCGCAGATGGCAACCTCTACATCGCCTATGATCCAGGCCGCGGTCCCGATAAGTGGGGCTTTACGGGCGGCGAACCCATTGCTGTGGGTATCCTCAACGGCGGGCGCACACGGCAAATATTCTCGACCAGGGGGATCTACTTGTCGATGGAGGGGCTGAAAGATGGAATGCCTCTGATTAGCGTGCCCGACTACCCTGTTAGACCAACGAAGAATCTATACGTCCAAGTTAGCGCCAGCGGAATACGCCGACTTCCCAGGGGGTATGAACCTTCGCAGCCGGCCTATTCTCCCTATTCGCCCTGCATTCCGTTTGATGGTGGCAAGATGTGCGAAGGGAACGAAGCCGTGCACTTCACAACTCGCAATGGTCGGTCAATTATCATCGCTGGCGAGCGTTATGCGTATAGTGGATCGGGAACGAATGCGTCATTCACGACCGACGGGGTAACGCTCATCGGTGGAGGTCGGCATCGCTTTCTTCTTGTCGAGTATCAAAATATGCGTGGAGTTGCTGAGTGTCTCGAGGGATTTGCTCCTTAGAGTCCGCAGCCGTGGCGTACTTTTCCAAAATCGTGAGGACAGGGTTTACCGGTCCTCATCGAGTTCTTTTGACTACCGTATAATCGTGGTGTTGCTTCTGTTGCGATTTACAACCATAGCAATGATCACGATAATAGCCACTATGACAACGCCGATAATTATCCACGTGTTGGTGTCCGGACCCGATGTGGTGGTGTTTGTATTGTTAGTGGTTGTCGAGGTTCCCATAGTAGCTGCGGGTGCTGGAGTTGCCGCTTGAGGCTGATCACTCGCTTGAGCAACAATTATGGGTCCATTGATCATGGGCATCTCCCGTTCAACTATATGCTAATAAAGCTTGTAGAACATTTTCGAGCGTTCAAGAGCGACGCCGAAGGCGCCTCTTTCCCCTGATTGTCTACTTAACGTCTGGATGAGCGCAAGCGCATTTGTCGGAGCATCTCCGCCAGCGGTAATTTGCCCTTGTTCTGTGTTTCAGTAAGATTTATGCGGAATTTCCAGCGCATTGTGGCAGACAAGCCATGATCTCAATTGCACCGTTTTGCGATGTTATACGTGTTAAGTGTCGGGCGTTTCATGCAGCGGGTTCGGCGTCGCGGGCCCAGCCCAGCTCCCAGTGCCTATCGTCGTGCTTGTGGCGCATGAGCACAAGGGTCCTGTCGAACGAGGCGCGCTCGAGCGGAACCAAAAGCTCCCAACCCGCCCGCAGCGCGACGTGCACTGTCCAGACACCCGTCGGCTGTATCATCATCGCGCCCTCGGCTCGAAGCGGTCCACGCCGTTAGCTCGCAGAGCGCCGGCTTTATTCTGGTGGCACTTGTTGCACATGGCCATGATCCGACTCATTTTGTGGATTGGTCTCTTGTTTATGAACACGGATTAAATTCGGAATTGCGCCCGAACTCGCGGATGCTTCTGTACTTTCGCGAATCATTTCGTTTTTGTAGGACAGGGTGTCGGAGTTGGACAGGGAGTTTTCGTAGGTGTCGGCGTTGGACACGGAGTTTTTGTGGGCACTGGTGTTGGCGTTGATAATGGCGTCGGCGTGGTTGTTGGCTTGTGAGTAGGAGTAGGCGGATAGATTGGCGGTGATAATGATGAAGTGCCGGTGTCGCCACCGCCACCGCTGTGAATAAAGAATAGTGGAAGCAACAGCAGCCCAAGCCAGCCAGAAGTATGATGAGTCACTGGAGCCACTGTGGGCGTAGCCGCTGGCGCTGGGGTTAACGTTGGCGTTGGGGTTGGCGTTGGCGCTGGCGATGGTGTTGGGATTGCCGCAGGACTGGCAACGACGACCAGAGGCGCATGGGCAATGGTTGCTGCGACCTTCCCGCGGACGAAGACGACGGAGATATTGCTGCAAGTCTGGGGAATGAAAATATGCGCTCCGGAGACATCGAGCGTCCAGCCTTTCGTTTCCGCAGGGATCGTCACGTCACGCAGTATCTTGATGCCGTTGCTATAGTACGCCATCTCGTCAAGGTGCCTTGGTAATATCACATAGGTCGCTTTGGGCAGACGTTCGTTGAATTGGCGAATCTGCACTGCGTTTAGTCCGAGGTCTTTCTCGGCAGTCGCGAATCTTTCGCTCGCCCTAATTTTATCAACCAGAGCGGCACGGGTATTGCTCGGTGTGAGGATTGGCCCTGCTCCAAGTTTCGTAATCTCGACAGCGGACGCAGTTGTTGGAGCGAGAAGCAGCAGGATTGCAGCTAGGGCGGCCAGTTTCATTTCTTTATCTCTTTTCTCTTATATCTTTTCATCTGACGCAAGAAATGTAACGAGCCTCTGGGCCCACCTTCCCAGGGACTCGTTTGGTTTTCAATTCATATTAGACAGTATGACGATTGTCTTTCGCATATCGCCAGGTTACCAGAAAGTACAATGATCCGAATACTCGCGCTCGCCCTGACTAGGCAGTGTTCCGCGGTTACACCTTCAGCAGCAGATTTTTCCAAGCCGCAGATACGCGGCACAGACCACGCAATCTGGCGACGAATTAAGCAGGTGGAGAGCATGGTCAGGCAACTGGAAAAACAAATCGCGTCCGCCAGTCACCGCCTGGCCGCGTTGGAACTGTCCAGAACGGGCCAACTGCCGCGCAATGTAACGGAACTCAAGGAGCGGCTTTGGACGTTGGCTGACAAACTACACAGCGTTGACCGCGCAGAACTGCGGGCAGCAATCCACGCGTTCGTTGCAGAGATAAGCTTAGACTCAAAAGAGCGTAGGGCGAAGGTCGCCTACGTATTGCCGATTCGCCGCAGTGCGGAGAATGTGGATAAGGTCGGGCGTAGCGGGAGTTGCGGGGGATGGATTTGAACCACCGACCTTCGGGTTATGCTTACTACTTCGGCTTTCGCCGCTCCGCCGCGATCAATGGCGGATTCGTAGTCTGGACTTTCCCTTCACCCGGTCTATTTCGGACGGGTGCCTGCCATCAAGTCTCTACACCTTTCCCATCAGGTAAGATCCAGATGGGACTTGGCTCGGGATTACCCTGCTAGCGGCTTCCCCGAATTTGACAGGAGTTCCCACAAGAGTCTCCTCTTGTGGAGCCCACGGTGCAATCAAGTTCCAAGCGTCACGGTAAGCAGTTG
>JALYZH010000204.1 GCA_030948945.1 Gemmatimonadota bacterium
CGACAAGCACGACATCCCACCGACTTCGCACGGTGGACGCTGCCGTTGGAATCCTGAGCAGCTCAGCGGCCCTGAGGAGCAGGCCGTCGAAGTCCACGACATTTCGCTCGGCGGTGGCACGCCGATACCCGTCGTAATACTTCTCGTACCTGTGACCCAGCGGCTCGCCACGAAAGCGGTAGCGCGCAAAAGCGTCGAGCACGCTTTTGTGAAGCTTGGCCGGAACCTTGAGGCGGCGAAGCACGGCTTTCTGGTAGAGCTCGTCGGCGATCCCAAAGCCCTCCTGCAATCCCACCTGATCGCCAAATTCGCGCAGCAGCTCCGAGCAGAATGAATGGATCGTTCCTCTCTTTACGCGCTCGACGCACGGGCCCAGCTCTCCGTCGAGGCGCGAGGCGATCTCACCGGCGGCCTTGTTGGTGAAGGTGAAGACGCAGATCCGGGCGGGATCGAAGCCACGGTTCTCGACCAGGAACCGGATTCGCTCGATTAGGCAGTAAGTCTTCCCCGCCCCGGGGCCAGCGCGCACCAGCAGCGGCTGCGGCTCCGCCTCAATAGCGGCGCGCTGCGAGGCCGACGCCACCCGAGGCGCCGGCGTGGCGCCAAGGGACCCGGAACCTACTCCGGCGAAAGGGGTTGTGAGTGCTCCATCCATAGTCATGGGCTCGGGGCGACCGACATACTTTAGCGGAGTAGCGGCCCAGGTGCCACCAAAGGTTCGCGTATCGCGCCGAATGCACCGCTGGCATTCACCGCTGGCCAGCTGTCATTCACTGGGCGAGACGGTTCGTCGGGAATTTGCTCGCCGCCAGTCGCGTGATTCTTGCGCCGACGAGGACATCATGCGAATCGATCCTGTGCGCATGCATTGGTTACTCCCGGCCTTCTTCGCCGCGAACGCGTGCGGAACGCCGGCTCGATTCCCCGTTTCTGCCGGAACGGGCCTCCATCCGATCTTGCCGGCGCCGGAAGAATCACTGATCCCGGTGGTAAATGTCGTGACTGCCAAACGTTGGAGTTCCGATGCGACGCCGGTTGCGGCAGAGGGCTTAGCGGTGCGGGCCCTCGCAAGGGGGCTGGATCACCCTCGCTGGATTTACGTCCTTCCCAATGGGGACGTTCTCGTCGCGGAAACCAATGCACCGAAGCGTCCAGAAGATGGGAAAGGGATCAAGGGCTTTTTCTTCAGGTACTTTCAGACCAAGGCCGGCGGTGCGGTGCCGAGCGAGAATCGGATCATTCTATTGCGCGACAGCGACGGAGACGGGATAGCTGAAACGCGGACCGTATTTCTGTCCGGACTGCACTCACCGTTCGGAATGGCGTTGGTCGGCGACGCATTGTATGTAGCCAACACCGACGGAATCGTGCGCTTCCCCTACTCGCGCGGAATGACCGCAATCTCGACACCGGGGATCAAAGTCGTCGGCCTGCCAGCCGGCCGCATAAACCACCACTGGACGAAAAACGTCATCGCCAGTCCGGATGGCTCGAAACTCTACGCCACCGTCGGGTCGAACAGCAATGCAGGCGAGAATGGGCTCGCAACAGAAGAAGGTCGCGCGGCCATCTGGGAGGTAGATCCCGTCACCGGAAGTCATCGCATTTTCGCGTCTGGCCTGCGCAATCCTGTCGGACTCGCGTGGGTGCCGGAGACTCGCAGGCTGTGGGTTGCGGTCAACGAGCGCGATGAGCTCGGAAGTGATCTGGTGCCAGATTACATCACGTCCGTTCGCGACGGTGGATTCTACGGCTGGCCGTACAGCTACTACGGTGAACACATCGATTCCCGGGTGCACCCGCAGCGACCCGATCTCGTCGAGCGCGCCATCGTTCCGGACTTTGCGCTTGGCCCGCACACTGCATCGCTTGGGCTCGCTTGGTCGGGCGCCACCTCACTTCCCGCTCGATTCAACGGTGGAATGTTCGTGGGACAGCACGGATCATGGAATCGCAAGCCGCGCAGTGGCTACAAGGTGATCTTCGTCCCGTTCGCCCATGGGATGCCGTCGGGCAATCCGATCGACCTGTTGACGGGATTCGTCAGGGAGAACGGTGACGCGATGGGTCGCCCGGTTGGCGTCGCCATAGACAAGACCGGCGCGCTGCTCGTAGCCGATGATGTAGGGAATGTTATTTGGCGGGTCACTCGCGCAACGGCCCAGCACTAACCACAAATCCCTCAGCGTCCTGCTTGACCGCCCTCCCATCGCGTCTCAACTTGGAGCGTCAGGACCGACCCAGCGCCTCTGGTCGAGGGTCATTGCTTGCTGCCACCCATTCGCCGCATACGGGAGCTCCTCGCTCCCACCTACACGATCGACCGTGAGCTTGGTCGCGGTGGAATGGCCACAGTTTGCCTCGCGCAGGACACCAAGCACGACCGCGTCGTTGCGCTCAAGGTTCTGCATCCCGGACTCGCTCAGTCTGTAGGTCCGGAGCGGTTTCTCCGCGAGATCAGGGTAGTGGCGCGGCTCAATCACCCTCACATCCTCCCGCTCTTCGACTCGGGAGAGGTCGAGGGCTTTCTCTATTACGTGATGCCGTACGTCGAGGGCGAGTCGCTGCGCGAGCGTCTCGAGCGCGAAACCCAGCTTCCGATTGACGAGGCGATTCGGCACACCATGTCGATCGCCTCCGCTCTCGACTATGCGCATCGACAGAATGTCGTTCACCGGGACGTCAAGCCGGAGAACGTGATGATGTACGAGGGCGAGGCGATGGTGATGGACTTCGGCATCGCCAAAAGTGCGATCGACACCGGCGAGCACAGCATCACGCGAAGCGGCGCGCTGTTCGGGACTCCCGCCTATGTCGCGCCGGAGCAGGCCGCGGGTGCGCGCGAGGTCGACGGTCGCGCCGACCAGTACAGCCTCGCCGTCGTTCTCTACGAGATGCTGGCCGGCGAACGGCCCTTCACCGGTGCAACGGACGTGGAGGCATTTGCCAAGAGGTTCAAGGAGGCACCACCGCCAGTCAGCAAATTGAGGGAGGGAGTGCCTGCGTCGATCGAGGTTGCGCTTACTCAGGCGATGTCACCTGATCCGGCTAATCGCTATCCGAGCACCGCACTTTTCGCCCAGGCCGTTGGATCAGGTGCTCCGGCCGCACCCATCACCATACACACGACGCCGCGACCTGCTGTATCGGCGGCAAAGTCCGTCGCGGTGCTGCCGTTCGCGAACATGAGTGCTGAGGCGGACAACGAGTATTTCGCTGATGGAATCGCAGAGGAGATCATCAACGCTCTCACGAAGATCCAATCCCTCCGCGTTGCATCGCGCACATCGTCGTTCGCATTCAAAGGAAAGAATGAGGACATTGGCGAGATCGGACGAAAGCTGAAGGTGTCTGCCATTCTGGAGGGAAGTCTTAGAAAAGTTGGGAACAAGCTCCGGATCACGGCGCAGCTGATAAACGTCGCCGATGGCTACCACCTATGGGCCGAACAATACGACCGCGAGATGGCAGATATCTTCGCCATTCAGGACGACATCTCGCAGGCGATCGTCAAATCGCTCCGAGTGATCCTGAGCGAAGGCGAGAAGCTCGCGATGGGAAAGCAGCGTACCGTAGACGTGGAGGCGTATGACTACTATTTGCGCGGGCGCAAGTTTTTTCACCAATATCGACGAAAGAGTCTCGAGTACGCCGTGCAGATGTTCGAGAAGTCCATCGAGATCGACCCAGACTATGCTCTTGCCTACGCGGGACTCGCGATTGCGAGCTCGTTGCTGTACACGTACTTCGACTCTCGCGTTGTAAATTCAGTTCAGGCGGATGTGGCGAGCGAGAAAGCCCTCGAGCTCGCGCCCGATCTCGCTGAGGCGCACCTTGCGCGCGCCTTCGCGCTGCGGCTCGGTGAGCACGCCGACGAAACGGAGAGGGAGTTCGAGGCGGCAATCAAGCTCGACCCAAAGCTGTTCGATGCATTCTACTTCTACGGAAGAGCCCTCAAGTACCAAGGCCGATTCGCTGAAGCCGCCAAGATGCTGGAGCGCGCCTCGCTACTTCACCCCGATGATTTCCAGGCGCCGGCATTCCTAGGCGCAGCATACGCAGGAATGGGGATGCGCGCCGAGGCAAACGCAGCGCGGCGGAGAGCCGTCAAGCTGATCGAGCAGCGACTCGATCTCAATCCAGATGATGCACGGGCGTACAACCTCGGCGCGACGACGCTGATGAAGCTGGGAAATATTCCCCGCGCTCTCGAGTTCGCGACCATGTCGCTATCCATCGAGCCCGATGATCCACTCATCCTCTACAACGTCGCCTGCATGTACGCACTCATGGACAAGCGCGAGGATGCTCTCGCCCACCTCGAGCGCGCGGTCCACAACGGTTTCGGCCACAAGCAAGCCATGGCCAACGATCCTGATCTCGAATCGATACGGCGCACACCCTGGTTTCAGGCCATTGTACAGGCGATGACGCCGGGCTGATGTTCAGAGCTAGAGTTGCTGAGTGGCTCTTCCGTTTTCCCCGACACCGCGAATCGCCGCGCCCACTACAGAGCAGGTCCTGCCACTTCCTCAAATCGGGTCTTGCGTACTCGAATTCACTATTTAATATGGCGGGTAGAATCAGGTGATTCCGGAGAGATCAGAATGGTGTCTACACATTCAGCCGGATCAAACGCACAGCCCCCGCGGTGGAGACTTCCTCTCCGTCACGAGGCACTGTTGCGGACTGCGCTCAGCGCTGCCGGGACGGGAATCACGGTTACGTCTGAACAGCGCGCGATCATCAATCAGATCTGTTCAGCGCCCGAGAAGCTGACGTTCGCCCCCGAGGATTTCCTGATCGCGTTCAAGCTCGCTCTGACCAACGCTGCCAACGAGGTTGGAATACATCCGGGGCCCGAACGGAACGACCTGCTCGCGCGCATGGTGAGCATTTGCATCGAAGAGTTCTTCCGGCTGCCGTCGCTCAGCGACGCCCCCAAGAAAGCGAGCGCTCAGGAGATCACTCCCGAAAGTCGTTGAGCTCCGCTCACCAGACCAGTCTGCGCTCATCGCGCAGCTGACGCTCGGCCATACTCTTAACGAGCTGATCGAAATCAGCGTCGGAGAACTCCGTGCACACGCGGCGCAGACGCGTGGCGATCTCTTCGCGAACTTCTTTCTCACGGAGGGCATGGAGCTCCGTGAGCGCGGAATCCGTGTAGACCTTCTCTTTTTTTTCCAACTGAGCGGGGGCTGCGGGACAGAAGAGATCGTACATTCCCGCACGATCCAGGCCGCTTGCCTTCTGAATGCGGAAATATTCGCCTGATCGAGATTCCCGAGCGATTTGGCCTCAGCCGGTATTGCGCAGCCCCTGAGCGACTCCGCTCAGTGTAGTAGCCAAAGCGTCGTCGATCTTCTCTCGCGTTTTTTCGTCGACAGCAGCGGAGCTGCGCTTCCTCCGCAGCAGAGAGACCTGAAGCAGCGATAGTGGATCGACGTACGGATTTCTGAGGGCGATCGCCGACTGAAGCACGGGAGTGTCGTCGAGAAGATCCCTATGGCCGCGAATGACGAGCAGCGCATCTACCGCGCGCTCGAATTCAACCACCAGAGTCTCGAAGAGCTTCATGTCTCCGCCCAGGTGCTCAACGTACATCCGTGCGATGTCGATGTCGGTCTTGGCGCAAACCATCTCCACCTTCGCCAGGAGATCGTCTACAAAGGGCCAGACGTGCGCCATTTTCTGGAGTCTCGCCAGTCCTTGTCGTGGAATGATCTCTTCGCGCAGGGCAGTGCCGACGCCGAGCCACCCGGTGAGCATCAGGCGAATCTGCGTCCAGCCGAATCCCCACGGGATCGCGCGGATTCCTTCGATACCCGCCTTTGCGCCAGGACGGTACGCCGGACGAGAGCCGAAACGCGCATTGGCGAGCTCGTCGATGGGAGTCGCGATGCGAAAGAGCTCGAAGAGCGCGTCGTTGTCGTGAACCAGCTCGCGATACACGGCGTGCGATCTCTCGGAAAGACGGTCAATCACCTCGCGAAACTCGGTGACCTCGTGCGGCTCCACATTCTCTCGCCAGTCGGTGAATTGGTGCAGCAATACTCCCGCGGTCGTGACCTCCACGCTCCGCTCGGCGACGGGCAGCAATCCAAACTGCTGGGAGATGATCTCACCCTGCTCCGTAATCTTGATGCGACCGTTGGTCGTTCCGGGCGGGAGCGCCGCCAGCGCGCGATAGACAGGCGAGCCGCCGCCTCGTCCGACGCTCCCTCCCCTGCCGTGAAACAGCCGGAGCTCGATCCCGGCCGCACGAAAGAGATCAGAGAGAGATTCCTGGGCGCGATAGAGTCCCCACGATGACGCAATGATGCCCGCGTCCTTCCCTGAGTCTGAGTAGCCGATCATCACTTCCTGCCGGCGCCCACGTGCCTCGAGCTGCCGCGCGTAGACGGGGTCGTCGAGAAGCGCGCCCATGACGAGTGGCGCGTGATCGAGATCGTCCAGCGTCTCGAACAGTGGAACGACGTCGATGCGAGACCTTGGCTTTTTGCCGGAGAGATCAACGAGACCCGCTTCGCGCGCGAGCACAAGGACGCGAAGAAGGTCGTCGGGTGATCTCGTCATCGATACTATGTAGGTACAGGCCGCTGCCTCACCGGCCTCGTCCTGGATCGTCTCGACTGCGCGAAAGGTGTCAATCACCTGGTGCGTCTCGTTCGAGACAGAGAGCTTGCCTTTCCGCGTCTGCCTTTTTGCGAGAAGAACGGCGCGCAGGCGATTGCCGTCGACCTTGTCCGCTCCCCCCTTCGACGTGAGCTCGGCAACGGCCGCCGCGTGCACGTCGGCGTGGTCACGCACATCCATCATGAAGCCATGGAAGCCGTGGGCTCGCACGCCGGCGATGAATGGATCGAGAATGGTTTGACACGCCTGAACTGCTCCGGCGCCAACCAGATAGTCGCGCACCAGAATCAGGTCTCGTTCGAACGCGGCGACATCATGGTACGCGGCCCGTTCCTGCCGGACGCGCCTCGCGTCGCGCGAAGCGACGAGCCGTCGCGTCGCTTCTATTCGTCCCGCCATGAAACTGAGCTTGAGGCGGAGGGGCTCGTCCGCATTCCGCTTCCTGTTCTTCTTCCATATGTCTGGCAGAAGGTGCCTGTCCTCGTCGATGGATTTCGACAGCGCGGCAGACGGCGGAGTGAACTCAGCGGACAGTGAAAGGCGCTGCACCAACTCGTCGAGAGATTTGCGATACCTTCCCAGAATCACGTGGCTCGCGCGACGTGCGGTGGCGACGGTGATGTCGGCAGTCACGTAGGGGTTTCCATCGCGGTCTCCGCCGACCCAGGTTCCCCAGCGGAGAGGCACGGAGAGGCGGAAGGCGTCGGCAGAGCGCGAGAACTCTTCCTCGAACGCCAGAGCAAGCGCCGTGTGGACGTGCGCGCCAGAGTCCAACAGTCGTGTCTCCAGATACCAGAGGGCGGCGCTCACCTCGTCGAGCACCGATGGCCTGTCCTGACGCACTTCACTCGTCAGCCAGAGCAGCTCGACTTCCCCCTCGAGCTCCTGGTCGATCAGCCTCGCTTCGTCAGCCGGCGCCTGCTCTCGCTCGAGAAGCTTTTCCGCCACGCGCGCTTGCAGTCCGAGCAAAGTGCTGCGAGTCGATTCCGTCGGATGCGCGGTGAGGACCGGACGCACATCGAGGCCAAGCATTGCGCGCTCGACTTGTTCGGCGGAGCGTCCCATCTCGCGGAGCTTTCGCATCGACCAGCGCACCGATGCCGGCTGAAGAACAATGGCTCCTTTGCCGAGGTAAGCGTTGCGACGCCGCACTCGGTGTGTCTGCTCGGCGGTGTTGATGAGGAGAAAGAATAGCGTGAAGGCTCGCGCGGCCATCGCGCATTGGTCCACGGTGAGACCGTCGACCTGTCGCAGCAGATCCTCGAGCGAGGGAGCATCCGGCTCGCGGTGGCGCCGCGCTCGAGTCGCAACACGTAGCTGTTCGACGATCTCGAATGACTCCTGCCCCTCGAGCCGTTGGATCACCCGACCGAGCGCAGCGGCGAGCCACCGGACATCCTCGTGGAGGGGAAGGTCCTCAGGGCGAGCTCGTGGTCGCGCAGCATCGCGCCGTTGGTGGGCGGACATGTAGCTTGGAAGTTAGCGAAACTTCGGAGCGATGCGAAACGGCCGACTCCTAGTCCGGCGATTTCCATCTGCGATAGGCCATCACCGTCAAGCCGACGCAGATGAGAAACGCCGGCACGATCAGCACGAGCATCGAAGTCAGCATCCCCGGCATGTAGCGATTCATCTATCGCCCCCTGCCGGGGTACTGCTGGATCCAGCCGGAAGCCTCAGCGACGTCAGGCGGAATGCGTCTGGCCAGAAGTGATCAAACATCACCAACACGAATACGAGAGCTGGAATGAGGCTCCAGAAGAGAATCCGCCGCTCGTACTTAAGGTGCATGAAGTACATGAGCGCCACGCCAGCCTCGATGAGAGCGAGCCCGATCAGCGATATCGTGAGAGCCAGTGGGTCGAGGTGCGCGTAGGTGAGCGTCACCTCCACTATCACTATTCCCAACAGTCCGGCCAAGAGAATCACGTAAAATCTCATTCCTGGACTACCCATGGACCGAGCGCTCCGCATCTCCGCCATCTCCCGTCAGCGCGCGTTGAGGAGGTAAACAAGCGGGAAGACGAACATCCAGACGAGATCCACGAAATGCCAGTAAAGCCCAGTCGTTTCGATATAGCTGGCGCTCAGCCGGCCGCGCCGATAAAGCAGCGTGATCACTGCGATGGCAACGACGCCGGAGACCACGTGCAAAAGATGCAAGCCGGTGATGCCGAAGAACGCTGCGCCGAAGAGTGGAGACCCACCCAGGGGATTGTGGCTGGGACTCCAGCCCTCGCGGATCATGGCGAACCATTCGCGCAGGTGCAGACCGGCGAAGGTCAGTCCCAACACAATCGTTGCACCCAGCCAGTGAACTGCGGTCGGCCGGCCGGCGCTCGCGGCGCGAACCGCTCCCAGCATCGTGAGGCTGCTCGTAAGAAGCACGAACGTCATGACAATGCCATTAAGTATCGTCGGATAAAACGCGAACGGCCTGGTCCAGTCCGGGCTGCCGACGCGCACGTAGCCGTAAGCGAAGAGGATCGCTCCGAATGTGGCCGCGTCGGCCACGATAAAGAGCCACATCACCAGCTTCCTGGTCGGAATTCCGTAAGGTCGCTCCTCGGCGGTCGCGACGTCAGCGTGCTGCATGGTCATTTCAGCGTGGGCCACGCAGGTCTCCGGTCGACTAAATGCGGGTGACGAGCAGAGCGAACAAATAGAGCCACAGTGCAGTCATGAAATGCCAGTAGAGTGAGGCGGCTCTATACGCGCTCACCGCGCCCTCCGCGCTCGTGCGGCGCACGCGATAAACTACGTAAAGGAGACCGGCGAGACCGCCCAGCAAATGGACGCCGTGCATCGCGGTCAGCAGGTAGAAGAAAGAACTGCTCGGACTCGACGCCAGCGTCAGGCCCTGCCCGGCGAGATTGCGCCATGCCGAGATTTGTCCGCCGAGAAACAGGAGTCCCAGGACGATGGTGATATAGAGCCAGGTGAGATGAGGCGCGTCGACCGCGGTCAGTGTGCCAGCCCTGTCTACCGTCGCTCGGCTCCGTGGTCTCGCTACGTACAATGTTGCGCTGCTCACCAGGACGACCAGCGTGTTGAAAAAGAGGATTGGCGGCAGAGCGAAATGCTGCCAATCCGGATTCGCGCCCTGCCGCACGATCAGAGCGCTGGAGTAGGCAGCGAACGACATCGTGATCGCCGCGATACCGACCCAGACTCCGGTTTGCGCGGGCGCTGTGGGCGACTTCACCGCAGCGGCGGTCACGAAGCGGCGACCGCAGCCGAAGATGGAGCCCCGGGCTCGGGCTCCGGAGATGTCTGCATGATGTAATCCCCGTTCTCCCCGGCTACTCCATATTCGTTGGGACCGTGATAGACCACCGGATGATGCCCCCCGAAATTGTCGTGCGGAGGTGGCGAGCTGGTCGTCCACTCGAGCGATGTCGCCTCCCACGGATTGTCAGTCGCAATCTGCCCGCGAAACCTGCTTCTGAAAAGATTGTAGAAGAAGATGAGCTGGGCAGCGCCCGTGAATAGCGCAGCGACGGTAATGAATCGGTGCAGCGGGACGGAACCCTTCATGTAGTCTACGGTGAAGGCGGAATATCTGCGCACGTTGCCGCCGAGCCCCAAGTAGTGCATCGGCATGAAGACGCAATAGACACCGATGAAGGTGAGGAAGAAGTGGATCTTCCCCAGCCTTTCGTTCATCATCCGGCCGAACATCTTCGGAAACCAGAAGTATGTGCCCGCCAGAATTCCAAACATCGCTGCCACGCCCATCACGAAATGGAAGTGGCCGACAACGAAATAGGTGCCGTGCAGATAGCTGTCGATCGCCGGCTGCGCAAGGAAGAATCCGCTGATTCCTCCGCTGACGAAAACTGAGACGAAACCGAGGCAGAACAGTGCGGCAGTGGTGAATCGCAGCCTCGCCCCATAGAGGGTGCCGATCCAGAGCAAGGTTGTGATCGCAGCCGGAATCGTGATGATCAGCGTTGGGACCGAGAATACCGTAGCGGAGAACGGGTTCATTCCGCTCATGAACATGTGGTGACCCCACACCGTGTAGCTCAGAAACGCGATCGCTATCATGCACGCAATGAAAACGCGCGGTCCCAACAGCGGCTTCCTCGTCACGGCGGGAAGAATGTGCGACACGATTCCGAAGCCTGGGAGAATCGCGATGTACACCTCGGGATGGCCAAAGAACCAGAACAGATGCTGCCAAAGGAGCGGCGACCCGCCCGCGTGCGGCTGCAGCCTGTCGCTTATCACCAGCCCCGCCGGAATGAAGAAGCTGGTGCCCGCCACCCGGTCGAGGAGAAGGAGAACGCAGGCCGGCAGCAGCACCGAGAAAGCGATGAGACCGATCACCGACGTGATGAACCACGCCCATGCAGAAAACGGCATTCGCGCCAGTGACATGCCCTTTGTTCGAAGATCGAGCGTCGTCGCGATGAAGTTCAGCGATCCGAGCAGCTGCGCGATGCAGAAGATTCCAATCGAGATGACCCAGAGCGTCTGTCCCCAGCCCTGCCCTGGTCCGGCATCTTTCCCCACTGCGCTGAGTGGAGCGTAGGCCGTCCAACCGGATAGCGGCGGACCTTCCGGGACGAAGAAAGCAGCGATCAGAACGATGAACGCCAGGAACGTCACCCAGAACGACATCATGTTGAAGCGGGGGAACGCCATGTCTTCCGCGCCGATCTGAATCGGAAGAATGAAGTTTCCGAAGCCGGCAAAGGGCGCTGTGGTCAGCACGAAGAACACCATGATGGTCCCGTGCATCGTCATCAGCGATAGGTAGTACTCGGGAGTGATGATCCCACCTGTTGCCTCCGGTGCAATCGCGCCGAGGCCCGGTATGGAGCGCGCTGGCCAGCCGAGGTGCATTCGCATCAGCCAGGACAGGATCATTCCCGTCGTAACCGCGACCAGTGAAAGGTCGAGATACTGCCGCCCGATCACTTTGTGATCGAGACTGAAGACGTATTTCCGCCAGAAGCCCTGGGGGCCGGCCGAGTGACTACTGACCGGACTGCTCATTCAACCATTTCTTGAAGTCGTCCGCACTCATCACCTCGAGATAGGCGCGCATGTTGTAGTGCCCCAGCCCACATAGCTGGGTGCACACGATTTCGCTCTTCGTGAGTCGGGTCGCGGTGAAATGGAGGGGAATCACCAGACCCGGAACGAAGTCCTGCTGTATCCGCAGCTCCGGCACGTAGAAGGCGTGACTCACATCCTTTGCGTGCAGCTCGAGCAGGACTGGAGTATTGACCGGCACTGCCAGCGTCGCCGCAACGATGTCGTCCCGGGCAGCGGTATCGTGCGCCGGGTCCAAACCCATGAAATTTCCGGTAGACGGATCGATGAGCTCCGGGTGGAGCTGACCGAATTTGCCGTCGGGCCCAGCGTACCTGAAATAGTAGGCGAACTGCTCGGCCTGGACATCGATCTTGAGTGAGTGTGGATCGGCGGGAGAAACGTAAATACTCGCCCATATCTTCGAGCCAACGAGCGTGAGCGCGAGAATTTCTGCACCCACCAGAATGACGGCGCCGATCACCATTGGAGTGGCGCCGCCGGGAAAGATCCTGATTTTGCGCCCGTCCTTATTGTCGGGGAAACGCCAGACGAACGCAGCGAGCACCAGCTGGGCCACTACGAACAGAATGCCGGAGGAAATCATCGTCTCCGAGATGGCGCGGTCGATCCCCGCGCCCGCCTGAGACACATCCGGCGGAAGCCACCAGACATGCGAGACAAAGATCGCGGTCGAGACGATTGTTATGATCGTCACTATGATCGCGAAGATTTTGCCCACGACGCTGTAGCTCCTCTACCCCCTCAACAGGTTCCCTGGCGCTTAGTAGGGCGTCGCCTTGAAGGTAAAATTCGCTTTGGCGGTCCCGCCGCTGGTGACCGTTACGTCTTGTGTCTGGGTGCCGAACTTCTCCTGCCAGGCAGTGAGTGTGTACTTCCCGGGCGGCAGTCCCTTGAGGCTGAACTTGCCGTCGTCGTCCGACACCGAGTAGCGCGACGTCCCCAGCACAGCGAAGTAGCCGTGCATCCACGGATGGACATTGCACTTGACGGCGATGAACTCCGGCTTCTCATACGCGGTCTTGATCGGTGGCGATCCGGGCGGCTGAGACTTGTTCCACTCGGAGTTCACCTTTGCGAGCGGGTGAATGTTGTGCGA
>JALYZH010000258.1 GCA_030948945.1 Gemmatimonadota bacterium
CATTCTTCTATCAGGCGCGAACCAAAGGCTGAACCATCCAAATGGAGGCGTACCGTGATCAGTACGCCACGCTCTTCAACAACGGCCGCAACGTCGCGGTGATCGGAATCAGCGTCGATCCTGACACCACGCTCGCGTCGTGGGCACGAGAGGAAGATTTTCCCGTCGCTTTTGCGAGTGATCCCGGCAGCAAGGTTGGACAGTTGTACGGCGCCTACGACGCCAAGAACAAAGTGGACAACCGATCTCTCTTCGTCGTCGGTCCCGACGGGAGGATCGTCTACGTTACCAAGCCGTTCAAGGTCCTGACCCCATCGGCGTACACAGATCTCGCGGCGGTGGTAGACAGTCTCGCCCCTCCGCCGAAGCCGGACTCGACGAAATAGGAAAAGAGGCCGCGGATCACTTCGCGGCCTTTTTTTCATCTCACGATGAGACGACGGATTACAGCGCCTTTTTCAGCGCTGCATCCAGATTCTGCTTTCCACCCAGTCCGGTGTAAACCACCCGTCCCGTTTTGTCGAGAACCACTACGTAAGATGTTGCGGGAGCATCGAACGCTCCAGCCGCTTTTCCTTCAGTGTCGTAGTAGGTGTCGTGCGGAAGCGGATGCGCCGCGAGAAATCTTCGGACCCGCTCCGGCGACTGATTTATCGCGACGGCGAGCGCAATGAACTTTATGCGCTTCCCATATTTTTTCTCCACATCCAGAAGCGTCGGCATCAGCTCGCGACAATTCGGGCACCACGTCGCCCAGAATTCGATAAGCATTGGGCTCTTGCCGATGTACTGACCGAGGTCGACCGGCTTTCCATCGAGGGACTGCACCACTACCGCCGGCGCGTGCGCTCCAACCTCGATGCCAAGGTCCTGGGCGGACACCGGACGCGCCACAACACAAGCCGCGACCAGCGCAGCAACGGAAACGCGTGCGAGCAGCCTGCGAGCTGGAACGATCATTCGACCATGGCTATTGGAGTGAAGTGGGTCTAGATGAGAAGCTGACCCATCTGCACAAGGTAATACTCCGCTACGGCCAACATGATCAACGCGAATATTCGTTTCACCCAGACCATCCACTCCCCGGCTTTCGGCAGGCGCGCAAGCGTGCCACTGAACAGTCCGACGACGACCAGCAGCGTACACATGCCGAGCGAGAAGACGAACAGGTAAATGAATCCGAGAACGCCACTTTTGGTGACGGTCACCCAGGTGAGTACCGCAGCCATCACCGGCGCAGAACACGGCGCCGCGACGAGCCCCGAAGCCGCGCCCATGACGAACACGCCGTAAAGGCTCCCTCCTTTGCCAGCCGCTGATGCCCGTGCCAGGAGCCACGCCGGCACTCGCACCGGAATGACTTCGAGCATTGCCAGCGCAGCGATGATCAGAAGATTCGCGATCGCGAAATACAGCCACGGATTGGTGCTGATCGAGCCGAACAGCGTTCCGGTCAATCCCGCGAACAATCCGACTGAGGCGTACGCGAGCGCGAGGCCCAGCACATAGGAAAAAGTGAGGAATACGGTCCGGGAGCGTGCGCGCGGAACGTCCCCCACCGAGTTGCCGCCAACGATCGCCGCGGTAATCGGAATCATCGGATAGATGCACGGAGCAAGACTGGTCAACACGCCCGCGATGAAAAGAATCGGGAGCGCGGTGACCGGGTTGGATGACAGCTGGGCGGAGATGTGAGAGAAGTCCACTGTTGCCCTGGATGCGGAAGAGGGATGCTATTTCGTAGCACCACTCTTTGCAATCATTCGGCGCGGCTCGAGCGCTATCTCTTCGTCAGAAGCTCGTCGAACAGATCGATCGCGCGCGGATCGTGTGACTGCCCGAGCCAGAAAAGCGCCTTCTTGCGTATCTCTGGGTCCTTGTTCGTCCTGGCGACGGCGATGAGAGCTGGAACTCCTTCATCACGAGGCCGCTGGGACAGCGCGAACACGGCCTGTTCCCGCACTTCGCGGTCAACGCTGTTGTCCAGCACCAGCGAATTCAGGTTCGCGGTCGCGGCGTCGCCCGCCGCCTGACCCAGCCAGAACACCGACTGCGTGCGCGTGTTGCGGGGCACATCCGCGTTGCGCGCAATCCTGATGAGCGCCGGCCAGATGTTGGAGCTGTCAGCGATCGTGGCGGGAAAGATTGCCTTCGAGCCCATGCTTCCTTTCTCACTTTGGGCGATCGAAACCAGATAGTCCGCTGCTTCCCGCGCCGGCACTGTTCCAAGGTCGACGACGTCCGACGCCGCCGGGCGCCAGCGACCACCGACGTAGAATCTGAGGTCCGATAGCTCGCCGTTCCGGCGGTCGAGTACGATCCGCGCCGGGCCGGTGGTGCACTCACTCTCCCACTCGACGTCGCGCGACGTGTTCCAGCCGTCGCTCCACGTCGTTCTCCCTCGGCCACCGACGTGCATGATGGAATTCCCACTGCCGCAGATTCCCGGCTTCGCGGCGAACGTCATGCGAACGGTGCCGTTTGAAACGCGAGCAACCCTGCTCGCAATGCTTTGCGCTGGCGCCATTGCAGTCACGCCGGCCAAAGCCGCAAGGACGCTCACTGCCGTCCTCGCGAGCGATCTAGTCAGGAATGTTTTCATTTGTTGATCAGATCCATGAGGAACTGCTGGACGCGAGGATCGCGCGACTGCCCGAGCCAGAAGATCGCTTTCTTGCGCAGCTCGGGGTCCTTTTCATTCTTGGCGATGTCAAACAGCTTGTCCATCGCCGCTGGATCGTGCTGCCGCTGCGAGAGCACGAAGATGATCTGCTCGCGCATCTCACTATCCCCCATTCGGTCGTATAGCCTCGACATCTCGGCTATCGCGACGCCCGATTGGCCAGCCCAGAAGAGAGCCTTCTTGCGCAGCTCGATGTCTTCCTTCGGATTGACAGCGATGTTCATCAGCCATTGCTCGTTTCCAGCGCCGCGTTGCTGCGAGAGCGAGAACAGAACCTTCTCCTTCAGATCCTGATTCGTGAGCCGCGAGTAAAGGTCGCGCAGGAACTGGGTATTCTCCGCGGAGCGGCGCTGGCCGAGCCAGAAGATAGCCTTCTCGCGAAGATCGCTTTTCTCGCTTTCACGCATGGCGAAGTCGCGCAGACTCTGTTGCGCCCTCGGCTCGTTCTGCTGCGAGAGAGAGAACAACGCCTTCCCCTTGATATTTTGGTCGCCGTTGCCCTTGAGGATATCCTCGAGAAGACCCGTGGACCCTGGCACCTGGGATAGCCAGAACACGGCCTGCTCGCGAACTTCCTGGTCGGGATCGCTGCGAGCGATGTTCATGAGAATGTTCCCGGTCTGATCCGTTCTCTTCTGCGAGACGAGGAAGACGGCCTTTCGGCGTAGCCCCGCCGAGCACGCATCACGGCGAGCGAGAACCTTTTGCAGAATCGGCATCGCTCGATCGGCATCCATCTGTATGAGAGCATTCAGTGCTATAATCCTGTCGTCGTTTTCGTCGTCCTCTGACGGACAGTTTCGACCTTGCGGGCCCGTGATCGTCCGCGTTTCCCCCGCAGTGACGTCAGCGCTGCCTTCCGCCGTGCTGTTGATGGAAGCGGCACAGGACTCGTCTCCGCGCTTGGCAAGCTCACCGCAGACGCGGGTCAGCAAAGTTGCACCGTCACTCTTTGCAATCGCCGGAAACCGCTGCCTGAGCTGGGTCAGCCTGTCCCGAGCCGTGCTCAGGTCCTCGTCACCACCGCTGCGATAGAGGGCAAAGGCTTCGTAGTAAAGCGCCTGCCCCGCGTACGCCGACTGCGGATAACGCTCGGGAATACGGTGAAAGATCTCGGCGGCGCGCTTGTAGTCGCCGCGCGAGAGCGCTTCGCGAGCCAGTCGATAAAGCGAGTCAGCGGGGTCCGCTTTCGCCCACGGCGCTGGCGGAAGTAGATCCGCTTGTGACTCGATTGATCTGAACGCACTCGTGAGCTGTGCATCCGCGTTCGTTAAAGCGCTGGCGCTAACCGAAGAAGGTGAAGAAGACTGGCCGGACGGAGACTGCGTGATTCCGAATCCCGCCGAGGAAATTATTGCTGCTGCCGTGAGTAGTGTTCTCATTGTCATTGAAGTGGCCTCAACTACCGCGCTGCGAGCCCGCGGGAATCGCGGTGCGCAGCCTCGTCATTACATGATCGTGCTGCAGGGTCTTCTCAATCAGCTCGCGATCCTGGGGCGTGCTTCCGGGCGATAGCTGGACGATCTGTACGAGCACGAGCTCGAGATCCTCCAGCAGCGGACGACGCTGCGGATCGTTGGCGACAGGAGAATCCAGTAAGAGACGGGTGTTGGTCAGGAGATCGCGGGCCCATGCTCCCAACTGCGCATCCGCCTGTTGATCTGTCGATGTGCGGGTTCTGAAGGAGGTAAGAAGCGCTTCGGCCTCGCTGAGGTGGTCTATCGCCGCAAGCTGATATGCTGAGGCGCCTGCAGAACTTGAATTGCTTGTGGGTCCCCTGTTCGCGACCCGCGTGCCATTGTCCCTGCCACCGTCGATCTGTTGCACTCCTGAGTTGCGAGTCGCCCGGCTCGACGATGCGGGCTCTGATGCACTGCCGCGTGTGCCGCCTGAGGCAGCCAAGTCCACGTTTGCAGATGCTGACCCGCTCGAGTTGGGCTCTGTCAAAGAGGGCGATGCTCCCGTCTTGGCCGGATTCGCCGCCGTCACTGAACTCCGAGTAGTCGGCGAGGCCGTCCACCGTCCGATCCCCACACCCGTCGCGAGAAAGACAACTGCTGCCGCCGCGGCGCCCAGCCACACTCTCGAGCCAAATCTCCGCGCGGATGATTCGCGCACGACTGATCCACCGCCGTACACGACGCGCGGACCGGCAGCGCGCTGCGCCTGAATTGCGCTCCACATCTCCTCGCGAGGAGCGCGAGCCGGCGGCACGTTGTAGTCCTGCGCCGACTTCTTGAGGAAATCCTCGAATTTGTCTTCAGTCATGACACCCACTCCGGTGCAAAATCGGCCAATGCTACGCGTAGCTTGCTCCGCGCCTGAAACAGGTGGGACTTCGACGTTCCAATCGGAATATTGAGCGTCCCACTGATCTCGTCGTGCGTGTAGCCCTCTACGTCGTGCATCACGAATACCGTCCTGTATTTTTCTGACAGCGAGTCGATCGCCCTCGCCAGCCTCTCCTTAAGATCTGGCTCCGCCGCTATCGGCGTCGCCCCCACCGTAAGTCCCTCTTCCATCGGCGCCTCACGATTCCTGATCCGCTTCGTCTTTCGAAGTCCGTTGAGCGCAACCGAGACACCGATCGAGTGAAGCCAGGTCGAGAGAGATGATTCGCCGCGAAAGCTTCCAATCTTTTCAAAAGCGCGGATGAAAGTTGCCTGGGTGAAATCCCGCGCGAGCTCGTCATCACCCGCCAGACGAAACGTCAGCCGGAAAATGCGATCGACATACGTCTCGTATAACTCACGCTCGGCGGCAGCATCGCCAGCAACCACCCGCGTGATTAGTTGGATGTCGTTCACCAAGCTCCGAGACTCGTAGGCAGCCAATCCCATCGTCGACCTTGTGACACCCGCAGGCAGGAAAGGGTTGAGGATTCGCGCAGTGACCCAACTGTGCTCAGGAGGCGTCTATCCAACCCCTAAAATGACGAACCCCCTCACGAATGTGAGGGGGTTGGCGTCGACCTGTGCGGTGAGCCTAACGTCGACCGAGAACCCGGTCCCAGGCTCCGCCAGCAAGGCCGAGTGCGTACTCAGCCCACCACTTCCCCGCGGTGGGGCCGCCGCCACACGTGCCGTCGGACTCTCCCGGCGTCTTGATCCACAGAAATGCGTCAACGAGCGGATTCCCCGTGCGCGTTGTGGGAGCAGGACCCACGCGTTGTCCGGTGGGATTGCACCAATTGCCTGCATCGGTCGCGCCCTGTCCGTTGCGGCTGGTGTCGATGATGAAGTGCTTGCCACCGACCCGCCTCGAGACTTCTGTCCCGTAAGCAATGTTCACCGAGTTGGCGAGGAAGTTGGAAATGTTGAGGCTGAATCCATCGGCGTCCGCGATCCCGGCGCGGTTGAGACGGTTCGCGATTTCCTGGGGCGCCACCAATCGCGCGTGGCCAGCGTCTATGTACACTGCGGCGCCATGTCCCTTGAGCACCAGCACCGCATCGTGAATGAGATTGAGCCTTTCCTGTTGGAGCGGCTGGTTCAGACAGCTCATTCCCGCGAGTGCATCCGGCTCGAGAATGACCACCGCTCTGCGGTTCCCAAGCCCGTTCGCGAAATCGCGAATCCAGCTCTTATACGCGTTGCTGCCGTTCGCGCCACCGGCCGAATACTGCCCGCAGTCGCGGCCGGGAATGTTGTAGGCGACAAACACGGGAAGCGCTCTCGAACCCGTGATGCGCGAAACCGCGTCGGCGACGTCGCGGCTGATATCTACATTCCAGCCCCCCAACCATTGCGCCACCGGCTGCTCGGCGATCCTGTCCATCAGCGCCGCATCGGTAGGCCGCGATCTCCTCCACGCGTCAGCCTGCCGTTTCGCCGCGGAAGCAGGATCTACGTAGAGGCGGGCGCCCGAGAAAAGGTTGACGAATGCCTGACTCACGGTCTGACCACCGGCGCGAGCGGGCACCAACGTAAACCCCAGCGCCAGAAGAACGACTGGAAGCAACGCCGCATCGAAGGCCGGGAAAAAGCCTAACGTATTGTGAACGCGCTCACTGCTGCGCGTGACGAGTGCACGCATCATGGGTACCCACATACTCCTACGACGAGCGTGTCCAGAAAAAAACACGCTCTCGGTCGGTATATAGTTATTCCCCGAGGCTGGGCGAGATTAACCGCTCAGCCGCGCCAGTTGATACCCTCTCCGATACACCTGTTCCACCTTTTTGAGAGTTCCGGAGTACCCATGAAGCACACCCAGCTTGGCCGCAGCGGACTGGTCGTCTCGAGGATCTGTCTTGGTTGCATGACTTACGGCACCCCGAAATGGCGACCCTGGGTACTCGACGAAGTCGACGCGCGACCGTTCTACAAGAAAGCGTTGGAGCTTGGGATCAACTTCTTCGACACTGCCGACATGTACTCAATGGGTGTGAGCGAGGAGGTGACGGGCCGAGCTCTCCGCGAGATGGCGAACAGGGAGGAGATCGTACTCGCCACAAAGGTTCACTTCCCCATGGGCGATGGGCCCAACATGGGCGGCATCTCCCGCAAGCACATTGTGCAGGCATGCGAGGCAAGCCTGCGGCGGCTCGGCGTCGAGACAATCGATCTCTATCAGATCCATCGTTTCAAGAGCACCGTGCCAATCGAGGAAACTCTGGGCGCTCTCGAACTTCTCGTGACACAAGGTAAAATTCGCTACATTGGCGCCAGCTCTGGATACGCGTGGCAGATGGCTCGCGCGCTCAGCGTATCGGAGAGAAAGGGATGGGCGCGGTTCATATCGATGCAGAACCACTACAACCTCCTCTATCGCGAAGAGGAGCGTGAGATGATTCCGCTGTGCGTCGAGGAGGGAGTCGGCGTGATTCCCTGGTCGCCACTCGCGCGCGGCCGGCTCGCTCGCACCACTCCATCGCCGTCATCGGGCACTACTCGCGCGGACAGCGACACCTACGCCGTCGATCTTTATGATTCCCCCTCCGATCTGCTCGTGATCGAAGCGGTTCGAAAAGTCGCTGGTGAGCTGGGAGTCGCGCCTGCCGAGGTCGCTCTCGCGTGGCTGCTCCAGAAACCCGGAGTCACTGCACCAATTATTGGCGCCACCAAGCTCGACCATCTGGAAAGCGCGGTGCGATCGCTCGATCTGCAGCTTTCCGAGGATCAGGTGCGCGCACTCGAGGCTCCGTACCAGCCGCACGCAGTTCGCGGTCACTGACGTCGGAGACATGGGGAAGGTGGTGCGAAAACCGTAAGGCCCGGTCTATGCGCGTCCGCCGACATGCCTGTTACGTGGACGCGCATGACGAGCCCGACACATCCGGATATATCTCACCAATCTCCATGGAAGATGCTGGGACGAGCGCTCTTGCTACGCTGCCCCAATTGCGGAGGAGGTGGGCTCTTTTACGGCTTCTTCAAGATGAAGGAGCGTTGTCCCAACTGTGGGATTCTTCTCGAGCGGGGCGAGTCCGACTACTTCATCGGCGCGTATACCCTCAACCTCGTCGCCGTCGAGATTCTGCTGGCGCTCGTATTCCTGGTTGTGGTCGTCATGACCTGGCCCAATCCGCCGTGGATGGCGCTTCAATACGGCGGGGTCGTGTTGTCAATCCTGGGCGCCGTACTCTGCTATCCTTTCGCCAAGACCACCTGGCTGGCAGTCGATCTGATATTCCGGCCGCCGCACCGCGAAGATTTCATCACGCGCGTGAAATAAGGGCGCGTCAGGGACCCGCGGGGTAGTCCTCGGACGGCGAAGGAAGCTGCGCGACATTGACGTCGATTGGCAGCCTGACCCCGTTGTGTGTCTCCACGACGTCGAGCAATCCCTGCCAGACCTGAGCGAACGCGTGCCCGACATCGGATGGGGCCTTGTCCTTGGCGAATCCCCCGCCCCCGGAGATCCAGAACGGCGGGTCACTGGAGACACCTGCCCCAGTCAGCACCTGTTTTACGTCGCTGTAAACCAGATTCGCGTTGAAGCTATGGGCGTAATAAGCCGGTCGAAAACGACCGTCTTCGATTATTCGTTTCGTCCAGGCAGTGTAGTACTCTCGCATTGCCTGAGGGACGACGTCCATGCGCTCAATGTCGAGAAATATCACGGTGCCCCTGGCAAATCCTTCAGATGCCGTCTTCGCAATGGCATCGTTTGCATCCACGGTCCCGCGAGACGCGCTGACGAACTGCGTGGAGCAGCTCGTGTTGCGAGAGGCACGCGGTGACACCATGACTCGCACGGGAACTCGCTTGTTGATGTAGCTCACGACGCGTCTCCCGTTGCGGGTTTTCACCTGACGCACGCGCTTGGTCACGAATCGCGTTACGGCAACTTTCGCCCCGGGAGTTTTGCCCCAGGTTTGCTGGCCAACGTAGATAACGGCCATGCCCCATCCCATGTTCGAAAGCGTATCGCGCTTTCCCTCCCAGGATGAGTCAGTGTGGCAAGGCGCTGACAGATAGTAGCCGACCCACTTGTATGGTTTGTCCGCCGTTTGCCATGCGTGCATGGCGGCGTCGCCGGGATAGGAGAAAGTGTCGAATCCGAGATGCGGCCCGCTCGACAGGTTCTCTGCGATGTTGGCCGAGGCATTAGCGACCGCGTCGCCGATGGACGCCGTGGAAATCCCGGAGCTCATCGACCCGTTGGAGACGATGAGGCCCGCAGAGAGCAGCGCTAGGATCGATCGCCATTCGATTTTCGGCATCTTGCTCCCCGGGTTGGGGTGGCTAACGCGCGTGCCAAACGCGCACGCCAAACGGGCGTCTTTCGTCATACCCTTTCAAACCTAATCGTTCCTATGACCTCCATGTCTGTCCGAGAAAGGTGACAATAGGATGTTTACGGCTGAGGTTGACTGTCCGAAGTCGTTCTAGGACAAAGGCTTAGCGATCTGGCACGACATGGTATTCCTAATGCCCCTATTAGGTGGGCAACCTCTTCAGTGGAGTCGCTTGTGCACCTGCGACGCTTGATAGGTCTCTCTGGAGTCTTTTCGTATTTGATAGTATCGGTAGGTGCGGCCGCCCAGGTAGCGGGCGGCGTCGACATCTACGGAGCTCTCGACAATTCCTCGCCTGTTACTCGAACGCTCGGCGGAATCTCGCTCAGCGTCGGTACCCCGTATGTCGGGATTCGCGGAAGCGGGGGCCTCGGCATCTCTTCGCTGGCAACGCAACCGGGCTTCAGCGCCGGACCGTCGAGTCTCGTCTGGGCTACCAACGCGGACCTTATCCTGGGACCAGTGAACGCGGGTCTCGGCGAGGGTTTTATGCCCTACACGTTCGGCGGAATCGGCATGGAAAGTAGTGCTGAACCTGTGGCATTCACCGACGCCATACGCACCTGGAGTTACGGCGGTGGCCTCCAACTGGCGCTCGGGCGCCTGGTGTCCATCAACGGAGAGGCGCGCTCACGACATCTGGCCGCGCCCGCGACCCCCGCGGACTCTCAATTTGTTCGCGGAGTCGAGTACCGTGTCGGAATCGGATTCCACTTTGGCGGCGGTCGTCAGCGCGCCTTGGTTTACTCGAGGCGGAGAAGTGGGGATAGCCCGCCGAGCGCGCCACGACCGACGCGTCCGGGCGGAGTCTATTGGCCCACGAGCACCTCCTCGGCCGGCGGAGCCGCTCGCAGGGTAGTGCCTGCCGCGGAGCGCTATATCGGGGTTCCGTATC
This sequence comes from Gemmatimonadota bacterium, assembly GCA_030948945.1. The sequence goes on from JALYZH010000258.1 coordinate 10,321, forward strand.
GTTATGGCGGGACGTCCCCGCAGTCCGGATTCGATTGTTCGGGGTTCGTTCAATATGTGTACGGTCAGCAGGGCGTGGATCTCCCGCGAACTTCGCGGCAGATGGCGGGGGCTGGTGTCCCCGTGAAGCCCTCAACGCGATCCCTCGCCATTGGCGACCTCGTGCTCTTCGAGCAGGGAGGGCGGATCAGTCACGTGGCAATCTATGCGGGCAACCACCGTATCATCCACTCGTCCTCGAGCGGGAGGGGCGTCCGTTACGATGATTTGGACACCCCGCGTGGGCGCTGGTTTGCGGATCATATGGTTGCGGCTAGACGAGTAGCGGGTGACGGTCGCATATTAGTGAACGCGTTTGCGGGTACGCCGATCGCCTTCGATCGCTTCGACCCGCCCGACAGCGCTCCGCCGCCATCCAAATGACTACCAAGAAAGAATCGCCAGAGCAATTCGACGACATTGAGAAGCCGCATCCTCTCGTAGCGGAACCAGTCGGGGGCTTGGGGGACGCCCCGCCCTTGACCGTTCGCCTGGGAGATCTGTGGAGCGACTTTCTATGGGTCGCCGACGGACGAAGCGACCCTAACGCTCCGCGGCGATCGGCCCCGGCATTGCCCCTTCTGGATGACATGAAGGGGATCCTGCAGTGGGATTAGCCGGGCTCAGGCCTGCGGTGGCGCCTGCGGCGGCCGACCTGCACCCCTGAAGAAGGCGTCTGATCGTCCGGTAGAAGCAAGTCATCCCCAACGTCCCGAATCCAGCGGAGGACGGCCGCGACGGCGTCGTCGTCTGTCAGACGATTGCGCACCCTGGCCGGCGTCAAGCCAAACACGCTGACCCAGTGATGGGAAAAGATTCTGGCCGTCTTGTATCCCAATTTGATCGAGACGTCGAGCACCGAGTATCCCGGATCCCGCAGATACCCGAACCCGCGCAAAACCTTCGCTGCTATCAACAGCCGCTTCGGTGAGCCGAGTTGAGCTGTATCCAGGTTCCGATAAACGCTGACGATCGCGATTCCCTCCATCGCGAGGTCGAGGGCGCTCATGTAGCGGTGGGGTTGCTCAAAAAGGTTTTCGATCGTGACCAATAGCTGTCTCGGAAGCAGCCTGAGAGAGCCACCGAGCTCCTCGATCACACGGTGAGTGAGGGAGTTTCCCTGAACCTGCTCGACGCGCTCCCTAAAACGCTCCGGTGCATCGTCGAATCGATGCAGCACAACATCCTCGAGTCCCAGCCTGCCGAGCTGGGCAATCGCTTTGAACGCCGGGGCATGGAGGGTGACGTAGGCGATGAGCGGAAGGGACGGATACCGTTTCAGCAGTCCCGCGACAGCACTGACATTCAATGTGCCGTCGGCGGAAGGATCGATGATTACGACGGTCACCGGCTTCCGGCGAATGAACGATTCGAGCTCCTCCCACGATGCGGCGACTAGGAGTTCCTCGTCAGCCAAGACGTGTTTGACGTGGGTCAGGAGTCGGGGGGGAAGGAACGCCGCAACACATGGGGCGATCACGCTCATGATCACCAAAGTGGCGCCCGAAGTCAGTCAGCGCGAGGGGTCGATGATAGAAAAAGTGCTGTTTTTGATAGAAAACAGACATTTTCTGATAAGAAAATGCCATTTCGGCATTTCTTAAGGGTCGTACGTTGTGCGGGTCAGGTCACCCGCACCGCCACCTCTTGTCAGGAGATACTCCAATGATCCGCCGCAAACTACTCGTCGCCGCCGCCATCGTCGCTTCTGTCGTCCTCACCGCTTGCTCGGATATGACGGCTCCCAAAGGCACCGCCTGCCCAGTGACCAGCGGTTCTTCGACTTGCTTTCAGTAGGCTGAGATCCTAGGCCGGGATAGTTTCGAACGGCCTAGGCCAGCACTAAGGCCGCCTTGCGCAGCTCGGATATGGCATGAGCTGCCGCAAGGACTTCCTGCGGAACGGTGCCGAACACCGGCAGTGGAGCGCGAGCGCGGCTGCTCGCTCTCACCTGTGACAGTGCATCCTCTGCTCTGAAAATGATGGCGTGGATCTCGTTCGCGCTGGCGTACTCGACAGCTTCAGCGAGTATCTGAATCGCCGCGTCGTAGCGACAGAATCGTTCCAATCCTTCACCGAGGAACAGAAGGTAGTGGGATTTCAGCCACGGTCCCATCGGTGCCTTTCGCAATTCGGCGGCGTAGCTGTCGAATGCTTCTTCCATTTCGTCGTGGGCAGCCAGCTCCATCAAGTTGATCGCGGCTTGCCAACGAACCCACTGAGTCTGCGCAGTAGCGGTCAGTAGCATGTTCGCATCTCTCGCCGCTTCGCGCATTCCCAGTTCGGAGAATCCAACAGCGAGGTCGGCCACAATCCTGTCTCGTTCACTAGGCTTTGTGGTTAGTCGCAGCGCTTGATATCCAAGCTCGACCGCCTCTGACTTTTCACCGCGCTGCTGCGCGAGTGACGCACGGCTGTGTAACGCCATTCCCTGGACCTCCGGGAGCTCCTGGTCGCGCGCCTGCATGATCACGTCGTCGAGAATAGTCTGAGCCTGCGGGAGATTGCCCTTGGCCAGATAAGTGTTCGCAATACCAACCTGCACGGTGAGCACGCCTGGGCGGTCGCCCAAGGTATCGGCGATGTACGCAGCCTGTGAATACGCTCTGGCCGACGTATCCCAGTCACCGTTGCGCCGAGCCGCTCCACCCACGGCGACGTTGGCTTCTACGGCAAGACGTGGATTCCGCTCGGGCCGGGTAAGCTTCGCCACAGTCGAAAAAACGTCGGTGGCCAGGCCCCAGTTCGCTTCGTAATCCAGAGCCCGCCCATAGGCGAGGAGTGCCGCGCACACAGTGTCATCGACCGAATTGCGAGCGGTGATCTCTTCGATGACGGTAGTCAACACGCCTCGCACCGCGTCGCCTTCGCTCATCTCTTCGACGGCTGTACGTACGCTATGGAGCTGCGCCCAGTTAACCGAGCTGCCCGAGCCATACGTATCCACAAGGCGCAGGACCGAAAGTCCGGCGAACGCGGAACGCCAGGAGGCACTTTCCTCCCGCATCGAGCCGAGCGTATCGAAGTAAATCTGGTGCCGGATCATAGGTTTTTCTGGGGGCTTTGGGGCGTATTAAGTGACTCTAAAATGCACCTTTGCCCCCTATTGGGAAATGCCTGTTTCGTATCAGTAAAGGGGCGGTTTCATATCAGGTATTTGGGGTTAACCCTCTCTATCAAGGGCTAACGCGCCAATGGCAATCTATCCCTGATGAGCCGCTCGGAGGGCGGAATATGCCACTCCCCGAGGTCAACCCACCAAGCATCCGGGCGCATCCATCCCGTGCGAATTCGCTTGTGCAGTCCAATGACTGTCCTAGGCTCGTAAAGCCACACGGCGGGGGCATCCTGATTGATGGTCACATACGCCAATGAGAATTTCTCTCGGGCGTGCTCAGTGTCTGCTAGAAGGGCACTGTCGAGCTGGGCGTCGAAGGTCGGGTTTCTATACGACCCGTAATTGACCCCGCCCTTGCCGACTCCACTGGAACTCCAAGCCTGCCTGGTGCCGTCGGGGCTGGTGCCCAGGTGCCAGTTTCCCAGCGCGGCGTCAAAGGTACCCGACGCCTGTCGGGCCATCATCGCACTGTTTTCCAGGTGCTCGACATCCACCCGAATTCCCAGCCTTCGCAATTGTGCCTGAATGAGAACTGCCATCCGCATCCTGTTCAAGCTTGATGTCGGAACCAGGAGGGTGAATGCCAGCTCGCGCCCGTTCTTCGTTCTTATTCCCTGCGGAGTGGAGCCGGCCCACCCGAGTGAATCAAGAAGACTTCGGGTCTTGGCCGAATCGAAGGGGATCTGGGGTACTCGTGGATCCGTACTCGGCAATGCCGTTATTGTCGGACCGACGGCCTCTGTGCCGAGTGTGTCCAGCACACTCTTGATGAGGGCGGTTCGATCGATCGCCATTGCGATAGCCCGGCGAAGTGTTCTATCGCCAAAGAGTGGGTGGGGTCGGGCGTTGTTCGCGGGGTCCCGCAGGTTGAATGCAAGAAACACGTACTCGGTCCCCTGGAGAATCACCGCTCGGAGACGCGGGTGCCGAACCAGCTCCCGCAGATTCTCAGCCCGGAGGGCATCGAAAAGGTCCGCGTCACCGCTGAACAACCTCGTGACGGCAGTTGTGAACTCGGGCGAGATACTCCAGATCACACGATCGAGCTTCGCGCGCCCTCGATAGTTCGATGAGTCCGCGACGATCTCCACTGAGGATCCCTTCTCCCAGCGACGGAGCCGAAATCGCCCTGTTCCTATAGGCGGAGGTGACGCCTCACGAAGACGGCCGATGGCAATTCTCTCCAGCTGGTGGGCGGGAAGTATGAGCATCTGCGCAGCGGCGTCGAGAAATTGCGTGGGGCGTCGCTCGTGGAACCAAAAGACCGCCGTGAGCGAATCGGCCGTTGTAACGGAATCGATGTTGGCGAGCTCCGAGAGTACTCCACCCCCCAGATCAGGATTCTTGTTGAGAGCGAAGGTGAATTGCACGTCATGCGCGCTCACGGATTTTCCGTCGTGCCAGCGCGCGCGTGGATTTATGTGAAATGCGATCGAGAGCGAATCAGCCGACCAGCGCCAGCCATCGGTGAGTTGCGGGCGAAAACCCTTGTCACCACGGGTGTTCATTTCGGGACCAACGTCCGCCAGGTAGTCGTAGATCTGCTCTGCGATCTGTTTGCCCTGCGTCGTTCCGAGGAGCGGCGGGAAGAGAGTCCCCGGATCACCCGTGGTGGATATTACGAGCGTACCACCGGGATCGGCGGCGATAGTCTTGCCGGAATGCTCAGAGCACGCGGTCATACAAAGAGCGAGCAATACAGCGGCAATTTGTCTCATGGAGAGCAAAGTTAGCAGTGCAGTTTGGTCTGGTAAGTCGTTCTGAACGCTAGTGATAGAAAACTGACACTAGCTGATATAAAAACGACATTGTCGATCCTGGTCATTGGTGAAAACGTCTATGATACATGGGAGATGCTACGACGAAGCCAACGGGAGCGATGCCCACCTTTCAGGTGGCGCACTTGCGACGCGATGGTCAGGAGGTAATCATCGTTCCGGTCGACCGTTCGTTCGGCAAGCGCTCGCCCGCCGAGCAAGCGCGAATACAGGAAGCGTTTCAGCGGAGCGCTGCAGCGGCGGATGTGACCGGAGTCGTGGTTCCCGTGTGGGAGGACGCCTCAGGCAGAATGGCGTTTCGCGCTCCTCCACCCTGGCACGAGTTCTTCAAGAGCATAGACATGGTCTATGTCGCTACCGCACTCAATCGAAGCCTGAGCCTCGAGTAGAGTTTCGCGGTGCTCGTCTCTCACCGAGACACTCTTGACCTTCAAGGATCATTTCTCCGAGCGCGCAGCGCTCTACGCCGCCTATCGCCCGCTCTACCCGGATTCCCTGTTCGCCACGATCGCCAAGTTGACGCCCCACCATCGCACTGTTCTCGATTCCGGCACCGGGAACGGACAGGCGGCGATAGGCCTCGCCAGCACCTTCGAGCGGGTAGTTGCAACGGACCCAAGCGCTAAACAGATCAGCCGCGCGGCTCCCCACCCCAGAATCGAGTACAAGATCGCGCCGGCCGAGTCGAGCGGGCTTCCCGATGCATCGGTGGATCTTGTGACAGCAGCGCAGGCCCTTCACTGGTTCGACGCAGATTCGTTCTTTGTCGAAGCGAAGCGGGTGCTGGTACCGAGCGGCGCCATTGCCGTGTGGGGATACGGCGATCCGATCCTCGACAGCACGGCTCTCGACACAATCCTCCACACATTCAACCGCGAGCTGCTCGAGTCTTACTGGCCGCCGGAACGTGATCTTGTGCGTGACGGTTACCGCGCGATTTCCTTCCCGTTTGACGAGGTCCAGTTTCCCGCACAGCACATGGAAATGCGGTGGACGTTGCCCGAGATCACCGGGTACATGCGCAGCTGGTCAGCCACCGCCCAGTACTTCGCGAAGCATGGTGTCGATCCGGTGATTGAAATAGAAGAGGCGCTTGCAAGGGAGTGGGGCGACCTGGGAAGAGCGCGTCTCATCCGATGGCCGCTTTATCTCCGCGCCGGGAGGGTCCCGTCGTGACGCCGCATCCACAGGCAGGCAATAGTTGAATCGCAAGCCGCCGGCGGTGATACTCCGGTAATGAGATTTCCATTCGTGCACCAGCGCGCACTGCAAAAGATCGGATTCATTGCTGTTTCGATTGCGACCGCCGCGACGAGCGGGCGAGCGCAACACGCCGATCATGCGATGCGCGGCATGCCGAGCGACACTCTCTCTACGGCACCGACGACTCCAACGCGCTCCGCTCGCGACTCAGCGCTGGTTGCCGATTCCCTGCTCAATGTTTGCCAACCTCACGTAACCCATTCGATCGACGCGTACTCGACGTGCCTCGGTGATGGGATCGCGTCGCTTTCCTCGGCGGGAAACATCCCGCTTGCGATGGGCACGCTCGACAAGATCATCCATAACGACCAGTCGCTGGTACTGCTCGGTCATCCACTCGCCCACGCACTCGGTTACGCGGTCCGCTCCACGCCAGTAACAGCAACCCGACTCTTGTCCGAGTGTGACGACCGATACCAATCGGGGTGTTATCACGGAATACTGCAGCGCTACTTCGACGCACGCATGGGGATGCCGATTGTGCAAAAGGTCCTGGTGGCTCCGTGCGACGGATTGCGTGGAACGCGCGAGCAGTTCCGGCTCTACGACTGTCTGCACGGTACGGGTCACGGCCTGATGATGTATCACCGTTACGATGTGAACGCGTCGCTAAAGGACTGCGACAGGCTGGTGGCGGACTGGGACCAGCGCAGCTGCTACAGCGGCGTGTTCATGGAGCACAACATGGGAGCGCGGATGCAGTCGTTCGGGGACGGCGCGTTCGGCATGCACCGACACTCGATGCCTGCGCCGTCGTTGGTTCTGTTCAAGCCCAGCGACCTTCAGTATCCCTGCGACGCTACACCAACGCGCTATCGACGTGAGTGCTACGAGCTGCAAGCGGACCTGATACTTCCCGCGGTGAAGCAGGATTACGAAAAGGCCGGAAAGGTGTGCGACGCAGCGGGCGCGCCTGATCTGGTGCGCGTTTGTTACGCCGGACTGGGTAGAAATGCCTCGGGCGCCGCGGCATTCCAATATACGGGCATCAGGAAAAGGTGCGACAAGTCATCCGCGACGGGGCTCGCTTTCTGTTACGAGGGAGCCGTGCGCCATCTCGCGTATGCTCCGAGCGAGCTGCCGCGCGGCGTCGCGTTCTGCAAGTCACTTCCGGCGGGAGATGCCAGAACACAGTGCTGGGACGGTATTGGGCTTCAGGTCGGAGGATTCTTTTCGGATGCAGCATCGCGACAGAGAGCGTGCCGATCGGAGAACGCAGACGACGTCGCCGCGTGCGTGCAGGGCGCGGGAATCGCGACCTCTCTACCGAGAGAAAATCACTAACACGAGCTGTCAGTGCTCCTGAATGTGCTCGATCAGTCTCCCATATCCGAGGGATCAACCGGCGGCGACGCTCTCAGGAACAGCGTTGATTTGGCGCAATTCACCGAGTCGCTCGGTTACCACCGGTACTGGATCGCGGAGCACCACGCGACGCCGATGCTTGCGAGCCCGAGTCCCGAGGCGCTGATCGGTCCGATCGCCGCGTTGACCTCGACGATTCGAGTCGGCTCGGGCGGGGTGATGCTGCCGCACTACAGTCCTCTCAAAGTCGCAGAGACGTTCAGTATGCTTGCCGGACTCTTTCCGCGCCGAATCGATCTGGGAATCGGCCGCGCTGCAGGGACAGATCCGCTCGCAACGTTCGCGTTGCAGCGAGATCGCCGGCAGTCGGCGCCCGACGATTTTCCGGAGCAGCTATTGGAGCTGCGCGGATACCTCGAGGACGGACTTCCAGCAGATCACCCTTTCGCGAGGGTGGCCAAGCTGCCGGGAAAGCCGGAGACTCCCGAGATCTGGCTTCTCGGCTCATCTCCACAGAGCGCGATCTGGGCAGGAGAGCTCGGGTTGCCGTACGTGTTCGCGGATTTCATCAACTCCGAGGGAGCGCACATCGCCGAGCTGTACCGCGAGCGCTTCGCACCGTCCGCGCGTCTTCCGGAGCCGAAGATTATGGTGGCGACCTGGGCGCTGTGCGCTGATACGCGGGAGGAGGCTGAGCGCCTCGCGACGAGCAGCCGAATGGCGCTGTCGCTACTGCGCACGACGGGAAAGATGATTCCTGTACCGACCGTGGAAACGGCAACGCGGTTTCTCGAAGAGCCCGCTGGATCACTTCCGATAGCGCGTCGCCGGCGTATGACGGTAGGCACCAAGGAAGTGGTCCGCGATGGGCTCGATGCGATCGTGCGCGAGTACGATGCTGCAGAGTTGATGATTGTGACGATCACATACAGTCACGAGGCGCGGAGACGGTCGTACGCGCTCGTTGCTGAGGCGTTCGGGCTCGGCCGTCGAGTGGATAGTGGATGGAAGGTGCACGAATTGCTTGATCGGTGATCGAAAGCCGGCCTTCACTGGCTCTGCCGACGGTGTACAACATGAAGGGGGTCTCTATGGCGAATAAAAAGCGGTGCTCGGTTCGGCTGCTCGTGTTCGGCGCGTCGATGCGCGAGGGATCGATGAACGACAGACTCGCCTCGCTTGCCGTCAGCGTCGCCGAGGAGAAGGGCGCATCGGTGGAGCGAGCGACGATGACGGATTTCGAGTGTCCACCATACGACATGGATGTGGAGCTGGCGAACGGGTTGCCCGCGGGCGCCCAGACGCTGCACGACAGGCTCGTCGCAACAGACGGGTTCATGATCGCATCCCCGGAGTACAACGCGTCGATGCCGGGTGTCCTCAAGAACACCATCGACTGGGTGTCGCGATTCAGGCCGCAACCGTTCAATGGCAAGCAGGCGTTCCTGATGGCCGCGTCTCCGTCGATGACGGGCGGAAAGATCGGGCTATGGGCGCTGCGTCAGCCGCTCGAGCACCTCGGCGCGCGAGTTTATCCGGACATGTTCGCGCTCGCGCAGGCTCACCATTCGTTCGATTCGTCGGGCCGGATCGGAGATGGCAAGCTTCAAACGTGGTTCGAGACAACGATCGAGTGCTTCATCGATCTGGTGGAAGCCTCGAAGCACTACCCGCACCTGAAGAAGCACTGGGTCGAATTCCTCGGCGAGCGGCCGGACGAGCAGACGACGCGGGTGGAGCTGGGCGAGACCGCGGCGGTCTAGAGCAAGGCAGATGGAGACAAGGCCGATTGGATCACTCGCCGTTTCCATCGTCGGCCTTGGCTGCAACAATTTCGGAAGCCGGATCGACGACAACCGCAGCAAGGAAGTTATCGATGCGGCGCTCGATGTCGGAATAAACTTCTTCGACACCGCCGACATGTACGCGAACGGCAAGAGCGAAGAGCTGCTCGGTCGCTTTCTGGGCAAACGAAGGCGCGATGTGATCATCGCCACCAAGTTCGGGAACGAGATGCAGGGTCAGGGGAGTGGCGCGCGGCCAGAATACGTCAAACGCGCACTCGATGGGAGTCTCAAGCGACTCAGGACGGAGTACGTCGATCTCTATCAGCAGCACGTGCCCGATCCCGATGTTCCGATCGGTGAAACACTCGGAGCGCTCGACGAGCTGGTGAAATCCGGCAAGGTGCGCGAAATCGGATGCTCCAATTTTTCAGCGGCACAAATACGGGAGGCGCGCAAGGCCAGCGACGCGCGACCCCGATCCGCGTGCTTCGTTAGCGTGCAGAACGAATACAGTCTTCTCCATCGGAGGCCGGAAGACGACGTTCTGGCTGAATGTGAGCGACAACGCATGGCCTTCCTTCCGTTCTTTCCGCTGATGAGCGGTCTGCTGACGGGAAAGTATCGGAAAGGCCAGCCAATACCGCAGGACACTCGAGTCGCCAAATACGAGCGGTACACCAAGTTGCTGACGGACGAGAATCTCGACAAAGTCGAAGCGTTGATCGGATTCGCGGAATCTCGTGGCCGTACGTTGCTGGAGCTGGCGTTCTCCTGGCTTCTTGCGCACCGCGTGGTGGCGTCAGTGATTGCGGGAGCCACATCTGCAGAGCAAGTGAAGAACAACGCCTCAGCCGCAGACTGGAAGCTCACTCCGGAAGATATGGAAGAGATCGATTCACTGCTCCGCGCCGCCGTTTAAACGGCTGAAGCGCTTCTCGGATTCGCAACTTGCCCGACTACGCAGGGTACATAATTCATAACTCAACAATGGAGTCACGGTGAACCGTTTCGTTCTTTCGACTTTTGTTGCATCAGCGGCGCTTTTCTCTGCAGCGGGCTCAGCCAGCGCACAGGGCTACAACCCGTTCCAGATCGGCGCGGCCGCCGGCATCGCCTTTCCAACCAGTGACCTCGGCAGATCCGCGAACACCGGTTACAACGTCACGGTCGCGGTCGGGTACAAGCCTGAATTCACTCCGATCGGAATCAGGGCGGAAGCAGCCTACAATCAATTCGGATCCAAGGTTTTCAACGGCAACGTGAACATTCCCGCGTTCACCGGCAATCTGGTGTTCGGGATGCCGATGGGTACGCTGTCACCGTACGCAATTGGTGGCGCCGGTCTTTATCGGACGAGCGTCGACCGTACAGGTTTGGGAACGTCTACAGAGAATGATTTTGGCTTCAACATCGGTGGCGGGATCAAGATTCCGCTGAGCAGCAGCTTCGAGACGTTTGTCGAAGCGCGGTACCATCGGGTGAGCCTGAAGAACAATGGTGGCACCCTCAGCTTTGTGCCCGTTACGTTCGGAGTGATGTTCTAGATATTCCCTAGCCGACAAAAAAAGGCCAGTCCGCATTGGACTGGCCCTTTTCACTTCACTGCAGCGGCCTTATTGCACCGCGTTGACCATGTCGAAGATCGGAAGATACATGGCCACGACCATGCCTCCCACCACGACGCCGAGGAACACGATCATGATCGGCTCGAGCAGCGAGAGCAGGTTGCTCACCGCGGCGTCGACCTCTTCGTCATAGAAGTCGGCGATCTTGGACAACATCTCGTCCAGACCACCGGTTTGCTCACCGACCGCGATCATCGAGATGACCATGGGCGGGAACACCTTCGACTTCTGCAGCGGCTGGGCGATCGTATCTCCACCGGCAATCGAGGAACGAGACTGCATGATCGCGTCCTGAATGACACGGTTGCCAGCCGTCTTGGCTGTGATCTCGAGTCCTTCGAGAATGCTCACGCCCGAGCTGATGAGCGTGCCGAGGGTGCGGGTGAAACGCGAAACTGCCGACTTGCGGAGTACGTCTCCGAGAACCGGAACCCGCAACAGAAACCGGTCGATTACCAGCTTTCCAGTGGACGACGCATAGTACTTCCTAAGCATGTACACAGCGCCGATGATGATCGCACCGATCACCCACCAGTAGGCCTTGAGGAAGTTTGATGCGCCGATGACGATTCGGGTCGGCAGTGGAAGCGCCATATTGCTGGACGCGAACATGCCCGCGAACACCGGGATGACGAAGATCAGGAGCACCACGACTGCGATGCCCGCGACGCTCATGATCACCGCCGGGTAAATCATGGCGCCCTTCACCTTTCTCACCAGCGCGTCGTTCTTTTCAAGGAACGTCGCGAGGCGCATGAGAATCGTATCGAGAATACCACCGG
>JALYZH010000287.1 GCA_030948945.1 Gemmatimonadota bacterium
GGAAAGGTGGGCTCGTTGATGCGGACGAGAATGTCCAGCGGGTCACCGTCTTCGTGCAGGGTGCGCGGAATGAATCCGTAATCCCCGGGATAATGCATCGACGAGTAAAGAACCCGATCGAGTCGGATCAGCCCGGATTGCTTGTCCAGCTCATACTTGTTGCGGCTCCCGCTGGGAATCTCGATGAGCGCGGTTACCTGCTCGGGAGGATGGATTCCCGCCGGGAGGTCGTGCCACGGATTGATCACGTAGTGACGCGCTCCATGGTGCCCTTGTAGGACATCGGCTCTTCATCGACTCCGAAGTTGCGCGTTGCGAGATCCGCGATGCGATCCATTGCTCCCGACGACAAGTCCGGCTTGTCGGAGGCCTCGGCAAATTCCGTCAGCTGATCGGCATCGTAGATGTTGGGCAACGTCGTTACCACCCGAGGCTCCGCGAGCAGCCACTTCAGGGCTGCCTGCCCAAGCGTCATTTGCGTCGTCAGAAAATCGAGTGTCCGAACCTTCTCGACGCCGTTCGTGAGCCACGACCGCGGTCGATGCCGGCGGTGATCGTTCGGAGGGAAGACAGTGTCCTTCGTGTATTTTCCCTCGAGCATCCCCGACGCGTGGGTGACGCGAATGTTGAACGCGCAGTTGGGTGCGAGCTCGCTGGCCGCATCGATCATTGCTGTTCCCGGATGCTGCTCCAGGATGTTCCAGATCATCTGAAGGGTGCCGACATCGCTCTCGCGCTCGCAAAGCTCCACCGCTTCGTATAACCAGCCGATTGCCGGACCGAACGCCGCACCCCACACACCGATGAGACCTTCCTGCTTCATCTCGCGGAGCGCCTCCCAGATCGAAGCGTCGCGCACGTGCTCCATCTTGATGTTGTGGAGCTGCAGCACGTCGATGTGATCCGTCTCGAGTCGTTCGAGGCACTTGTCGAGCGCGAATCGCATGTAGTCACGATCGAACTTCTGGGGCAGCTCATTCTGTCCGCGTCGAGCAGATTGTCCCGCCGGATCGTAGATGTCGTAGCCGATCTTGGTCGAGTAGACGACTTCGTGACGCTTGCCGCGAAAGGCAGTCGCCAGCTGTGTCTCGCCGCGACCGTTGCCGTAGGTGTCGGCGGTGTCGAAAAAGTTGACACCATGGCTTTCGTGGGCTACGCGTAACAGATCCACGGCTTCTTCGTCCGTCTTTTCCCCCCACCAGCCGGTGGAGAGCGTCCACGTTCCGAACCCGATTTCGCTGACTTTGATGTCGGTCCCAGGGAACAGCCTATAGCGCATTTTTCAGGTGAGTGAGGTCGGGAAGTACAAGTTAATCGCCCGGTTCAGCTCGCGCGCCAGTCCTCGTCGGCGCGTCACTAGATCGAAGCTTCCAGGATATCGATCGCCTTTTGCACGAGAACTGCCGCTTCGCCCCGCGCAAACGAAGCGGTCGGTGGATCCTACCTCAGCGTCTTGATCCAGTCGACAATTGCAGGTGTCAGATCGGGAACGATGGGAATCGTCGGGTCGGCGTACAATCGGAGCTGCGCCATACGATCGTCGCTCGGCGCCGACCTGAAGACGTGATTCGCTGTCGGAATGATGATGAGCTTTGCGGCGGGCTGGGCAGCCTTCAGTGCGCGCGCATCGGCCTCGCTGACTTGTATGTCGCGCGCACCCTGCACGATGAGCACCGGTACTCTCGCGCGCGCGATCTCCGCGGCCGGATCATACTTCGCCCACGTTTGCATGAATCTCCGGTTCATCGGAACGAGGAGTGACATGAGGCCGGGGTGAACATCGCCGGGTTCCTCCCCACGAAGGTATCTGGCCGAGGCCGAGTCCCATTTAACGATCTCTTCGGGAGGGAGCTGCCGGGATAGCTGTTCCCGGATAACGGTCATGATGGGGCGTCCAGTACCCGAAACCATCGCGATACCGGCTACGGGGGCACCGCGGTTCGCCGCCTGCAACACCAACTCGGCGCCCTCGCTGTGACCAATGAGTATCACTTTCGAGAATCGCCGATCGGCAGCGAGCTTACGCGCTCCGGCGATCGCATCTGCAACGAAATCGTCGATCGATGTCTGCGCGACGTCGATCTTCTGCAGATTGTCGCCGAGCACTCTCTTGTCGTAGCGAACGGAGGCGACGCCGGCGTTCGCCAGCTGCCAGGCGAGGATCGCGTACAGGTTGGAGTTGTTCATGGCGCGCAGGGGACCGGCGGAGTTTCCATTTCTGTCTGTAGGCCCCGAGCCAGCCACGATGAGCGCAACGGGAATTTTCGTGCTGTAGTTGGCCGGCAAGGTGAGCGTGCCCGGCAACGTCAGCGTCCCGCTCTGGAATGCGAAAGACATTTCGATCACCGTGCGTGGAGGCACGGTGTCGATGCGGGCCGGATCTGTCGTATTCTGCGCAACTGCCGGGGATACCAGCGCGATTGCCGACAAAATCGAAAGTGAGGTGCGACTGAAGACGTGCATGTATGGTGGGTGTGTTAGAGCTGTCGCGCCGCCTCGGTCGCAAAGTAGGTGACTATGAAGTCCGCGCCGGCGCGGCGGATCCCGAGCAGGGATTCCATCATCACGCGGTCCTTCTCGATCCACCCGTGATCGGCCGCTGCGCAGATCATCGCGTACTCGCCGCTCACCTGGTACGCGGCCACGGGATAACCGGTCTCCGCCCTGACCCGGGAGACGATATCGAGGTACGGCCCGGCCGGTTTCACCATCACCGCGTCCGCCCCCTCCTCGATATCGGACAACACTTCGCGCATCGCCTCCCGGGCATTTCCCGGATCCATCTGGTAGCCGCGCCGGTCGCCGGATTGGGGCGCGGAATCGGCGGCTTCGCGGAAGGGTCCGTAGTAAGCAGACGCATACTTCGCCGCGTAGCTCAGAATGGAGACGCCGGAGAAATCCTTGCTATCGAGCGCGGATCTGATCGCCTGCACCCTGCCGTCCATCATGTCGCTTGGCGCTACGACATCCGCCCCCGCGCGAGCATGGGAGAGTGCCGCGCGCGACAGCAGCTCGAGGGTAGCGTCGTTGTCGACGTCGCCGTTCTTGAGAACCCCGCAGTGTCCGTGGTCGGTGTATTCGCACATGCAGACATCGGTGATCACGACCAGATCGGGAATCTCTTTCTTCAACGCTCGGACGGCGGTTTGAACCGCGCCCTTGTCGTCCCAGGCCGAAG
>JALYZH010000309.1 GCA_030948945.1 Gemmatimonadota bacterium
GCCATGTGCTCCACGATGATGGTGTCGCAACCCAGCGGGAGATGAGGCCCGTGCTGTTCGCACGTGCCAATGGGTATGATGAGTCGCGGATCATTGCCGAGGATGGCAGTGACCTGTGCGGGATTGAGCTCCTTGACCCGCAATGGGCCGGAAACTGGAAGGGGGGAGGGAAGAGTCATCGGGTCAGTCGGTAGTCAGAATGTAAGAAGCGGGAGCCTGCGGCGACGCGCAATCCTCGCGTTGTCTGCAATCCCGCTTTTTCTGATCGCGATGTGGGTCAGAACCCCGGCAATGCCGCGAACCGTTGGGGCTGTGGCCAGGAGCGAGAGCGAGATATCTGGTGCGGCGGAAGCCGCTGTGCGCGCACTCGAGCGATCACTCTCCGAAGCCATGAGTCGACTCGAAGCTCGCGCGACAGCCGCGCTCGATGCCCCGGCCGATCCCCAGGCCGCCTTTTCTTACCTCCACCGCCGTTCCCCGCAACGCGATGGGGAGTCCGTAGTCGTCTTCGATCGCAGTCGCCCGCTTGGCTGGGTCGGGAGAATGAGGACCGACCCGGATTCCCTCGTGAATCCATTCACCGTGACGTTCAGTCCGTTCTACACCACGGTTAACGTCGTGAAGATTCGCGGCGATCGCCGTGCTGTTGCATCGGTGGTTCTGCACGCTGCTCCGCCCGCCGATCGCCTCACCGAATCACTCGACGCGAGGGTAGCACCCCTCGAGGGCGTCGCGTCCTACGAATTCGCTCCGCCCGACGACCCTCGCGGCGGGCCGATAGTCCTCTCCAGTCACGGGAAGCCAATTCTCCGCGCAGTTCCACGGCTCGCGGAGCCAAGTGAGGTGCGGTTTCGCAGGGCGGCGACGCTGCGCGCCAGAGGTACCGTGGCGCTCGTGATTCTCGTTCTCGCATTTCTCGTTTATGCGTGGCGTGACCGTCGGTCGCTGTCGGAGCGTCTCTTCGCAATCTTCATCGCGCTTGCCATAACGGCGCTCGTCCCGTGGAATTCCTTCTCGAACACGTCCCGCCTGTTCGATCCCGCATACTATTTCTCGAAGCTCGCCGGTCCGCTCACGGCAAACGCTGCCGCGCTTTCCCTCAGCTCGGCGCTCATTCTGTTGGCGGTGTATGCGGTAATCCGCGCGCATCCCGCGGCGCGGTGGCCGCGTGTCTACGCGGCGATCGGGGCGATAGCGACGCTCGGCGTAGGAATTCCCTTTGCCTCCAACATTGTTCGCGGCATTGGTCAACCTCCCTGGGGGACGACGCCCGGGCTCTGGCTGTCGTGGGAAATTCCGCTCTTTGTTTTTCTTTTCGCGGTCATGCTCGCGACGTACTGGCTGCTGCGCATGGCACTGGGAAAGTCGGGTTCCGTTTCCTTCCGGGCGGGGGTAGTCATCGCGTCGATGTCAGGCATCATTGCGCTCGGAGGGTTGTGGTCGACGACTCTGCGGCAACGGATGCAGCTCGCGGAAGCGGATGTTGCCGCGCTCGGTCACGTCGATGATTACGCACTGCTCTTGGCACGCCGGTTCGCGACGAATCTCGCGCAATCGCGGCCGCCCCGGAGCCGCGCTGAGCTGCTCCAGCGTTTCGCGTCCTCCGATCTTGCGGCAGCGGAATACCCCGCCACGCTTGCTGCGTGGGACGACAGCACCAAACAGGTTGCCGAGTTCGCGGTAACCGAAGCGCAGCCCGATTCCAACATGATACTGAACACCGTTCGCGAGGCGATCGCAACGCGCCAGACGGTGGCGCGGAGCATACTCGGTCCGACCGGCGTGCAGGTTCTTTCAGCCGTCAGACATCCGGAGGGGGGCATTACCTCGATCCTCGTATTTCCGCGTACCAGACTGCTCAGCGCCAATCCGTACGCGGCGCTCCTGGGCATGGCATCTCCGTCCGGAGGAGATCCTCCGTACGCGGTGGCGCTTACTGACGTCTCCCCTGCTGTGCCGGCCGACACGTCAAATGTCCAGTGGCACCGCCTTGGTGACGAGCTTCACGGGGATCGGCTCATCTCGACATCCTCGGGAACGAGGCGCGCCCATGTCGAGATCGACCTTCGATCCTTGTGGGTGCGAACCGAGCGAGGTGTCCTGGTGCTCCTTCTCGACCTGCTCATCGCCGGATTTTTCTGGCTGCTCGGCGCTTTGCCGGAAAAAGGCTTCGTCCGTTGGTTACGGGTGCGCGCCGCCCATTGGATTTACACGTATCACGCGCGACTCACTCTTGCGCTCTTCGCCTTCTTCGTGATTCCGGCGATAACATTTGCGGTCTGGTCGTATGAAAGATTGCGCAGCGATGATTTGCAGACGCGAGAGGTCCTCGTACGCGAGACACTGCGTTCAGTGGTGACGGCAAACGAGTTCGACCAACTGCAAAGCGCGGCGCGCAGGCTCGAGACGCCGCTCTTTCTTTTCTCGAACGGCTTCCTGACGCGCACCAGTGACAGTCTGCTCGACGCGCTTGCTCCGACGGGACGACCTCTGCCGCCATCGGTGCAGATCCGACTGGCAAGTGCGGGGGAGCTGACCGCTGCGTCGGAAGAAAAACTTGGACCGGCGAAGGTCCTCTTCGGCTACAGTGCCGCGCTGGGGCCCGCACAGGAGCGTTACGTCCTCGCAGCTCCCGCCCGCAGCGATGATCTCGTGCTGGACAGGCGGCGACGCGATCTCGGGATGCTGGTACTCTTTGCGACAGCAGCTGGTGCGCTGGCAGCCTTGTGGCTGAGCGGCATCGCCGCGAAGCGTCTGGCGCGAGACCTCGAACTGAGCAGAATCGAGGTGGCTCGCGCGGAACGCGTGCTAGCCTGGGGCGAAATGGCGCGGCAAGTAGCGCACGAGATCAAAAACCCGCTGACTCCGATCCGGCTGGGAGTTCAGCATCTCCGGCGCGCGCGGAGCGATCCGCGTGTTGATTTCGATACAGTACTGAACGACAACGTGCGCCGCATTCTGGCGGAAATCGACCGGCTGGATGAAATCGCCCGATCGTTCAGCAGATACGGCAGCGCGCCCGCCGATTTGCCGCCTGCTGTTGCTGTTGATGTGGCGGCGGTGGTGAAAGACGTGGTAGCGCTGGAACAGATGGGAGATCGTATCGTGAAGTGGCAGCTGCGAGGTGCCGACAGGCCAATTTGGGCGATGGGGCGAAAAGACGAGATGAGGGATGTCCTCCTCAACGTGTTCGAGAACTGTCGACTGGCCGGCGCGCCACACGTTCAGGTTTCTCTGAGCGAGGAAGAGCGCAGAGTGGTCATCGAGACCGTTGATGATGGGGCGGGTATTCCCCCCGCTGTGTTGCCGAGGGTCTTCGAGCCACATTTCTCTACGCGTACGACGGGAAGCGGACTCGGACTCGCGGTGAGCAGAAGACTGATCGAAGCTTGGGGAGGAGAGATTGCAGTCACCAGCGAAGAAGGGAAGGGAACGAGAGTGCTGATCGTACTCGTCAGGGGGGAAGCATGACGCCGGTAAACCGCGGCGTCGTGACGCCGCGCGCCACCAAGATCCTGCCGCCCCACATCGCCGACTGGCAACTTCCTCCCGATTGGTCGTGGGGGCCGGGAGGAATGGTAGGTGATTACAGGCACTATCAGGAGGTAGTCGACGCGCTCGGCCGGTCGCTGTCGCTGGTAACAGCACCGGATTCCGCTCACAACACCTGGCTCTTCGAAGAGGCGCGGCAGCTGGCGCAGCGGAGCCATCCGTCGATTCCGACGACCTATCATTACTGGACTTCCTACAGCGATGTGCGTCGGGGGCCCGGGTATCTGCGTCGCTGGATTACCGGCGAAACGGTGCGGGCGCGCCTCGCGAGGCTCGGACTGGCGGATATTCCGTACGTATTCCAGCTGCTTCGCGGCTCGTGCTCCACTCTGGCGTATCTGCACGAAACGGGGATAGCGCACGGAGGGCTGAACGGTGATGCGTTGTGGACTACCCCCACGGGCCGATTATGGATGCTCGAATGGCAGTGGGCGGTTCCCCGCGAGACGATTCCCGCCGGTGTTCGGCCGGGCAACGGGCCTCTCGAGATTCGGTCGATGGAGGCTGCGCGTCCCATGCGGACCGAGCTCCTGCCCATGCCGCCGGAGTGGGAGTCAACGGAATGGGTGCCTACACCCGCGAGCGATCAATGGCAGCTGGCCGCGATGTGTTTTACGGCACTGACTGGCGAAACCCCGCCACAACGGGGAATCCCGCCGATCAAGCTCGTTAGACCGGAAACCCCCGCGTCGCTGGCGACCGCGCTCGACCGCGCGCTTTCAATCAACCCGAACGATCGATTTCCATCGCTGGCGATTCTGCTCCGCTCCGTCGAGCACGGCGACCCAGCGCGGACGGTCGTCATGGTGCGCGGCGAGCCCGATAGAGCGGCCGACGATTCAGCCGAAGCGCGGATGCGGTGGGCTGTCGGGGATGATTACGAGATTCTTTCCAGGCTCGGGAGCGGCGCCTTTGGTACCGTGTGGCGTGCAAGAGACCTGTCACTGGAGCGGGAGGTCGCGTTGAAGGCGCTCCATCCGGCGATCGCGCGCGACGACAAGGCGGTGCGCGCATTCTGGCGCGAGGCAAAGCTCGCCGCGCAGCTGGCGCATCCCGCAATCGTTCCTATTTACGACTGGGATTCCAGCGGCGATCTGTCGTGGTACACGATGGAGCTGGCAGAAGAAGGCAGTGTCGCCAGCCTCGTTCAGCGATCCGGCCCGCGTGAGGTCGGCGAGTTTGCGACGCAGGTCGACCAGGTACTCGACGGACTGATCGTGGCACACGCGAATGGGATCCTGCATCGCGATCTGAAGCCCGAGAACATTCTGATCGACCGGTACAACCGCTGGCGGATCACCGATTTCGGAATCGCTAACGTGACGGGCGAAGATGTGGCGGGCACGACGGGCACGCCGGCGTTTGCGGCGCCGGAGCAACTTCTCGGAGAACCCCAGGGCCCGGCGGCAGACTATTTTGCGCTCGCCGCGATCGTGTACTTCGTGATGACGGGTGACCCGCCCTTCGGCGACGGAGATGCGCAACAGATCCTCGCCCGGCAGCTTGGCGAGCGCGCAGATCTCGGCGCGTTCCCTACGGTGATTTGCAACTGGTTTCGAACTGCTTTTGCGCCGAACGCGGACGATCGGTTCGCGGATGGCGCGGCAATGCAGCGCGCGTGGAAGGCGGCGAGCGACAAAGTGCTCGCGAGGCGCGGCTCGTGGTGGCGAAGAGTGGTTTCTTAGGGGAAGACCCTGTCTGCGCCGTAAACCGGCATGCGCGGCGAGCTGTCGCGGGGTCGTCGAGCAGCCGGATTGCGGCAATTCTCGTCAGGTTTCTTGTGTTTCATTCCAAAGTCGTGCATCTTCACGTCGATGCCCGTGACTGGCGTGGCACTTGCAAGCCGATTGCCCCACGACGAGAACGGTTAGCGCAGCTGTAAGTCAACGGAGCGTGACGAATGTTTGTTGCGCCGTTTTTTGGGCGTGTATCACTAGCGCCTGAGGAAAGATTTGCTAGGTTTGTGCGGTTGTGAGGGGGTTCGTCTGGAGAGTGCGCATGCGCTCACTGGGCATGCATCCTGCCTCACGACGCAACGCGCGACCGCGGTAACCGCTGCATTGTATCTCCACCCTTTGAGAGGAAACAATCATGTTGAGAAGAAGTTGGACCGTCTGCGCGATGACG
>JALYZH010000280.1 GCA_030948945.1 Gemmatimonadota bacterium
CGGACGCCCCGCACATTGGCCCGAGAGCGGAGAGACAGCGAGTGACAGCTAAGCGGGCAGCCGAAAATCCGATCGTGACTCCCGCAATGATTCTGCCGTCGAGGCCGGATCTCGAGGTGGTGGGCGCTTTCAACCCGGGCGTGATCCTCCACAACGGGGAAGTTATTCTGCTGGTGCGGGTATCCGAGGCACCACGCAAAGTCTCGACGAGCCTCGCCGCCGCCCCCTTCTACAATGCGGATACGCGACGTCTCGAAATCAAGCATTGGTACCTGAACGAGAAGGGTCCGAACGTGAGCGACCCACGACTCGTCGTAGACCAGGGCCGGACCTGGCTCACATCGATGTCCCATTTTCGCGTTGCGAGATCTGCCGATGGCATCCACTTCGAAGTCGACGGATTGCCGACGTTCGGCCCGGAGAGCGCGTACGAGTCGTACGGCGTCGAAGATCCGCGCATCACTCTTCTCGAAGGCACCTACTGGATCAACTACACCGCCGTCTCCGAGCACGGGATCGCGACCGCTCTCGCGTCGACGAAGGACTTCAAGACGTTCGAGCGACACGGGATCATCTTCCCCCCACCGAACCGCGACGTGACGATATTTCCGCAGAAAATCGGCGGGCGCTACGTTGCTTTGCATCGTCCGATGCCGGAAGGACTGGGACACCCGGCGATCTGGATTGCTACTTCGTCGGACATGCTGTCATGGGGCAATCATCGCATAGTCGCGACGGCGCGACATGGCAGCTGGGACGACGTGAAAGTCGGTGGCGGCGCGGTGCCGTTCAAGGTTCATGTCAATCGCCAGGACGGGTGGCTGGCGATTTATCACGGCGTGACGGGCACCCCGCCCACCTACTCGCTGGGCGCCCTTCTCCTCGACCAATACGATCCGTCGAAGGTAATCGCCAGGTCCCGCGAGCCGATCCTGCGTCCGGAAGCTCCGTATGAGCGCGAAGGCTTCTTCGGGAGTGTCGTGTTTTCCTGTGGAGCGTTGGTCGACGGTGACCGGGTCCGCATCTACTACGGCGCTGCCGATGACGTCACCGCCGTCGCAGACCTCTCGCTCGACGCAATTCTGGCCGACCTCGCATAAGGGTGGGATGCGTGCAGCCGTGAGCTTCGAGCTCGGCGTCAATTATTGGCCTCGTCGCAGCGCGATGTACATGTGGCGTGAGCTGGACATGGGCGAAGTGCAAGAGGAGATGGCACAGATCGCCAGCATTGGATTCGAGGTCGTCAGGATCTTCGCGCTGACTGAGGACTTTCTGCCGCGCGCCGCGACGGTTGACCAGAAGATGGTAGCGCGCCTCGTCGATGTAGTGCAGGCAGCGAAGGATGCACGGCTCGAGGTTGTGCCGACGCTCATCGTGATCAACATGAGTGGCCGGATGTGGTGGCCCGAGTGGATGCTCGATATTCGCGGGCGGCCGCGTGACCTCTTCTCAGATCCGGGGATCCTCGAATCCCAGAGGCTGCTCGTCGATAGTTGTGCGCGCGCACTGTCGGGTGACGGCGCCATTCGCGCATTCGATGTGGCGAACGAGATCGATGACGCGCTGCGTCCCCGATCCCGGGATGCGGGGCGCGAGTGGGTATCGGTGCTCGCGGACACGATTCGGCGCGCGGCACCCGGAACTCCGGTCCGGATTGGCGCCCACCTCCCTTCGCTCACCACCGCGAACATGCGCGTCGACGATCTCGCCGCCAGTGTGGACGAGGATGTAATGCATACCTATCCTCTTTATTCCGACGCGGCTCGGTCATTCCTCGACCCCGAGCTCGTGCCATTCTCCTGCGCGCTGACTTCGGCTCTCGCCGGGAAAGGCAGGCCCACATTGATGCAGGAATTCGGACTGTGCACTGCTCCGCGAGGGGCCGAGGGCAAAACCATAGTCGACGACTTTCTCGGTAGTCCGAGACCGCAGTATCTGGCGTCCGAAGAGGAAGCCGCGAAATACTATGACGAAGTTCTGGAAAGATTGGCGAGGACGGGTGCTGCCGGCGCTTACGCGTGGTGTTACTCGGACTACGTGCCCAAACTCTTCGGGCGTCCGCCCTTTACCACCGCGGTACGGGAGCGCACCTTCGGGATGGTGAGAGCCGACGGCAGCGAGAAGCCAGTCACAGACGTGATTCGTCGCTTCAAAAAACGCCGAGACGATTCCAAGGTGGCCGGAGCGGTCGGTCGCGCCAGAAGCGAGATTCCCAGCGTGTTGGACGTCACGGCCGATGAGTACTACCGAGCACCCGGCGCGCATTTCGAACGCCTGTATGCGCGCTGGCTGTCGAGAGAGAGCCAGTGACGCTTACAATCCTGTCGGAGGAGAACGCGTCGTGATTCCACCGCTCGTGCGTTTCGCCACCAACCCGATCGTCAGGCCTGATCAGATCAGTTTTCTCAGCGCATCGGGCACTTTCAATCCGGGGGCTACCATCGATCGCGCCAGCGGACGCGTCGTACTGCTCGTTCGCGTTTTCGAGGAAGAGACGCGCCGCTCCTGCCTCGCCCTCGCTCTGTCCTCGGATGGAGAGCGCATCGACGAGATCCGTCCCGCAGTCAGCCGCGAAGCTTCATACGAAGACTGGGGAGTTGAAGATGCCCGCATCACCTACCTCGAAAGCGAGCACCTGTACGCCATCACGTATACCGGCTATTCGTCAGCTGGTCCCCGAGTCTGCCTGATCACAACCGAGGATCTGCTCGCCCCCGAGACCTATCGTCGCCACGGCCCGCGCATCAGCGGGGACAACAAGAACTGCGTGATGTTTCCGCAGAAGATCGGCGGCTCCTACGTCATACTCCATCGCCCAATGTCCCGGATCGAGCTCATCAAGGTCGCGTCGCTCGAGGATCTGTGGCCTGCAGAGGGCATCCCTCTTGTCGGTCCTCAGCCGAATACCTGGCGGAGCTCCCGGGTTGGCTCGGGCGCGCCGCCGATTGCTACCGACATCGGGTGGCTGCTTCCCTTCCACGGTGCGACGTCGATCGAAGAGGGGAATGTCTATTCGATGGGCTGGTGCGTGCTCGACTCCGCGAACCCGGAAAAGGTCCTCTACGTTTCCGACGCGCCGGCACTCACACCGGAAGCGCCCTACGAGATCCAGCAGCAGCCGATTCCCCAGGTGGACATGGCGAATTTCAAGACCGGAGTGCGCGTTGTCTTCCCCGAAGGGCTCGTCGAGCTCGGCGAAGACCTGCTCGTTTATTATGGCGCCGCTGATGTCTCCGTAGGAGGCGCTCGGGTGAACAAGCGCGCGTTGGTCGAGGCGTTGGGGAAAGAGATCGCGCTTGGGCACACGGGCGTGCCGCTCTGATGCCACCAGCGATCGGACGCTGCGGCAAAGTTCTTTCGGCGTTCGTCGTTGCGTGCCTGTGCTCCAGCTGCAATCGCAAAGCCGAATCCGCGCCGGTGTCGTCTGCCTCGCGCCCAATCGCGCTCCGACCTGACTACCTCCGCCACCTCGGTCTCGACGCCGTGGTGAGAGGAAAGCCTGTCCGCGTCGTCGCGCTGTATGCTAACGCGCCGGAGTATAAGCCAACGGGATCACCGGCCCGTGATGGGTTCGAAGGAATAGCGAGTGTCGACGATGCCGCCCGCGCGGCGGTCGCGTACCTCCGCTACTACGAAACCACCGGCGACACCGTCGCGCGCGACGAGGCGCTCGATCTCCTCGATTTCACCGCCGCCATGGAGCAGGGTGACGGAGAATTTGTGAACTTCATCGATTCCGCCGGCCGTCCTAATCGAGTGGCGCCGAGCAGTGTGAAGAGCATGTCGTATTGGGGCGCGCGCAGCATCTGGGCGCTAGGCGAATCCGTCCGCGTACTGGGCGCCGATTCGCTGCCAAGGGTCGCGGCGCTGCGACCGACACTCGATCGGGCGTTGACGAGCATGACTCGCGGCATCGATGCTGGACATCTGATTGGAGGATCTGTCACGGCTACCTCTGAAGCGTTGCTGGGATTGCTGGCGCTCGAGCGCGTAGAGCCGTCTCCACAACTCACTGCCCTCGCAACTCGGACAGCCGAGCTTCTCGCTCGCCAATCGGCTGGCACGCCGAAAACTCCGCCATGGGGTGCGTACGTCGATCGACCGACTGCCGACTGGCACGCCTGGGGGTCGCAGGCCGTCGGGGCGCTCGCAACCGCGGGCGAGGTCCTGAACCGGCCCGACTTCACCGTTGCCGCGAAGAAGGAAGCCGACGGGTTGTGGTCGAGATTCCTGCTGGCTGGTCAGATCCCATCCGCGATATCAACGGACGGAGCTGTGAAGTGGTTCCCCCAGATTGCGTACGGCGTCGGGCCGATAGTGGAAGGCTATCTCGCACTGGCAGATGCAACGGGCGACCGGCGCTATGCGATCTACGCGGGGCTCGCAGCGAGTTGGCTCACGGGTAACAACGTCGCGCGCGTAAGCATGTACGATGAGCGCTCCGGCAGAACGTTCGATGGAATCGACGGGCCTTCGCCAGTGACAGTCAATCGCAACGCCGGTGCCGAATCCAACATCGAGGCGCTCCTGGCACTCGATCGCGTGGCGAGAGATCCCGACGCCGGAGAGTACGCGCGCTACCGGTCTGTCGATCCGCTGACTTTCTCCCTGACTGATCTTCCCACTGCCCGCGCGTTCGCATCGCCCGGCGGCGGGAGCCTGGTGCTTCGACGCGGCGCATCCGGCTTGGAGATCGCGCGTCGGGCACAGGAGTCGGCAAACGCGGATGGTTCTGCCCCGGCTCCTATCAGTCTCACGTACTGGCCGGCCGCCAATCCGGTCGAAGTCAAGCTCGCCGAGCGACTTACCACGCAGTGGAACATCGAGAATCCGGACGTACAGGTGAGGGTGCAGCCTTTGCCGGCGGGAAGATCTTCCGAGGAAGTTCTGCTCGCCGCCATCGTCGCCAAATCAACCCCCGACGTGAGCTCGAACGTCTCCTCCGCGCTGTTGGCGCGACTCGTCCGCGCGAATGGAGTGGTACGCCTCGACAATCGCATCGCCACGTCTGCGCGTCTCGCAGAGCGTGCAAGTCCAGCTATGCTCGCGTCACTCCGTTTGCCTGACGGTGGGATCTATGCATTTCCCTGGAAAACGAATCCGGAAATGCTGATGTACAACGTCGACCTTTTCGAGGCGGCAGGGATCTCACCACCTCGAACGCACACCGAGCTGCTGGAAGCATTCCGGCGGCTCACTCGCGATACCGACGGCGATGGCCGCCTCGATCGCTGGGGATTGTGGGCCCCGCTCAAAACAACGTGGTTCGAGCGCTTCTATGATTTCTATCCTCTTTATCTCGCCAGCTCCGGCGGCAAAACGCTCGTAAACCAGGGAAAGGTCCTGTTCGACAACGCGGCCGCGGCCTCAGCGCTCGGATTGTTGCGCCAGGGCTTCGCGGAAGGAACGCTGCCCCGCTCGAATTTCGCCTTGGGGCGGGATCCATTCGCGGATGGAACCGTAGCGATGAAAATCATCGGCCCCTGGTTCGTGAGGGAAATGGACGAAATGGGGGTGAAGGGTCTCCGCTACGATGTGACGCCCATGCCCGTCGCCGATGGTGTCGACCCGCGCAATCGTTTCGCATTCGCCGATATGAGGAGCATCGCGATTTTCTCCACCACTCGGCGTCCTGACGCTGCAGCGCGGTTCGTGGCCTACATCACCTCGCCCGCGGCGGATCGGATGCTCATCGAGATCGCGAGTCAGCTTCCCTACCGTCGGGGCCTGGCATCCGATCCACGATTCGCCAAATCGCTGGCCCGCTGGCCGACGCTCGCGAAGTACGCTGCATACGTGGAGCACACCCGCGACATCGACATCGACCCCGACATCGTGGAGATCTTCGACCTGCTGTCGGAAGCTTACGAGGAATCCGCGGTGTACGGGACGGTTCCGGTGCAGAAAGCTCTATCCAAGGCTGCGACCGAGGCGAGAAAGGTGGTCAATGCGCGCTGAGAGGAGGTCGGGGTGGCTGCTGACCGCGCCCTACTCTGCGTTCCTCATCGCGTTCGCGATCTATCCGATCGTGTTCGCGATCGTGCTCGTCTTTCTCCACTGGGATCTTGTAACCGCTCCCACGTTTGCGGGCGCGGACAACGTGAGACTGCTCGCCACCGATGCGCGGTTTTGGCGTGCGGTCGCCAATACCTTCATCTTCCTGGCGATCCACATTCCGCTCCAAGTCGCGACTGCGCTCGCTCTGGCCCTGGCCCTCAATCGACAGCTGGCGGGACGCGGATTCTGGCGCGCCGCGTTTTTTCTCCCGGTGGTCATCTCGGGTGCGGTAGTCGCGATTCTGTGGAGCCATCTCTACGCGAACGACGTCGGCTTGATCAATCGAATGCTGACGAAGATCGGACTCTCACCCGTGCCCTGGCTGACGGATCCGCGCACCGCGATGCCGGCAATCGCCGTAATGGTGACGTGGAAGAACGTCGGGTTCTACGTCATCATCTACCTCGCCGGACTCCAGTACATCCCACGAAGCTGCCTGGAGGCGATCGAGCTCGAAGGAGCGTCGTCATGGCAACGGTTCAGGTATTTGACGCTGCCGTCCCTGCTGCCGCAAACAATTCTCGTCGTGACGCTCTCCACGATCAACGGATTCCAGCTCTTCATCGAGCCCTACGTGATGACGGGCGGAGGACCGCTCCGACGTACGTACTCCGTCGTGCTATACCTCTACAACAACGCCTTCTCGTATCAGAAGATGGGTTATGCGGCGACGATAGGCGTAGCGCTGGCCCTGATCATCGGTGCGGTCGTTCTGATTCAGCGGCGAGTGATTGGGAAGGCGGAGGCACTGTGA
>JALYZH010000357.1 GCA_030948945.1 Gemmatimonadota bacterium
GCCTGCTTCTTCTGTCCTGAATGAAGATCGTCAAGATCATCCAGAGGCCGATGATGCCGGCGATTAGAAATCCGATCATGCCAAGTCGGCGCTGGTACGCCATCAGCAGCCCACTCGCGACGAGCAATCCGCCGAGCACGAGTCCGGTGAAGATGCGGTTGGCGACCTTCTCCAGGCCGAGAAGCAGGGAACCAAGTTGCGGTGTGTCCACGCGTACCGCGAAGTCATTCGAGATCAGCTTCTGGGTCAGAACATCAAGTCGGTGGGGCAGGGCGCGAACGAGATCGGAGGTCTCGGCTGCCATCTGAAACAGGCGCCGCGGTGACATGTCGCGCTGCGCTCTTTTGTTCGCGATCTCGGACGTGTATTCGCGGATCGACTGAGTGGGATTGAAGTTGGGATCGAGCGATCTCGTCACCGCATCGAGGTTGAACAGGGCCTTGGCCAGCAGAGTCAGCTCGGCCGGAAGCTTCAGCCCCTCCCGGAAAGCAATCGAGATGATCTCATAAAGAATGAGTCCCGCCGGTGTTTCCTCCACGGTCTGGTTGGCGTGCTTGGCGATCAGCGCCGCGACGTCGCGCACGTAAGCAGTTCGGTTGAATTCCTCTGGCGGCTCTCCCATCTCGATCAGCCCCTGTGCGGCGGCATCGCCGTTGTTCTCAGCCATCGCGAGCAGAAGTCTCACGACGTGGTCGCGCATCGTCCCGGTGAGATGAGCCGTCATACCGAAGTCGATCAAGGCGAGCTTGGGATCGTCACGTGACGGAGCAACGGCGGCAGCGGCCTTGGCTTCGTTCTCCGACTGCGTGATGGGCGTAGCTCCGGGCCTGACGATCTGTCGGCGGTCGTCCGCCGCCGCCTCCGCCGGCGTGCGCGGATTGTCGCGGCCGGGCAGTACGACGAAGACGTTGCCGGGATGAGGATCGGCGTGAAAATGTCCGCTGTCGGTAATCTGCTGTAGGTATGCGCGGGCGAACTCGTCGGCGAGGCTTTCAAAATCGTAGTCGATGCGGCTAATGGGCGGGATCTCGTCTATCTTGACGCCCCTGATCCGCTCAATGGTGAGAACCTTGTGCGTGGTGTAGGCGTCGATCACCCGCGGAATCAGAATGTGCGGGAAGGTGGCGAGCGCCTTCCTGAACGACGCTGCGTTGCGCGCTTCGGTACGATAATCGAGCTCGTCGACGAGGGCTTTCTCGACCTGCTGGACAACCCCTATCAGGTCGACGCGCGCGCCCGCCGAGGTGTGCTCGGTGAGAAACGTCGCAAGCTCGCGGAAATATTCGATATCTTCGTTCAGTTGCTCCCGGAGGTTCGGCCTCTGAACTTTGACCACTACGCTCCGCCCGTCGCGGAGCTCCGCCGGGTGGACCTGGCCTAGGCTGGCGCTTCCCAGGGGCTCCGTCTCGAACGATGCGAACAGCTTGCTTATGCGCGCGTGCAGCTCCGCCTCGATCGTTTGCTCCACCACCTCGTAGGGCATTGGCGGCACTTCGTCCTGCAGGTGTTCGAGCTCTTCGATGTACTGCTTCGGAAGGAGGTCCGGCCGGGTGGAGAGAACCTGGCCGAGCTTGATGTAGGCAGGGCCGAGCTCTACCAACCGCTCGCGGAACGCCTTGGCTTTGGCGGCCGATTCTCCATCTCCGGATCCATCTCCTGCCGCCAGGTTTGCCCCTTCGAGGTTGAGTAACCCCTGACGGCCAGCGAAATCCCGCAGACCGTAGTTGGTAAACAGCCCGAGGGTCGCGGCGAGGCGCGGAAGATGCTTTGGCGAGAGAATCATGTGGTACGCGAAGGCAGAAAGTATGCCCCCGACAAAGTGGCTCCTTACCGCATCAGCGTAGATATTTATGCATGACCAGGAAAAAAACCGGCAGCAAGGCAAAAAAAATCGACGTTGCCCCTCGCAAGCGCGCACAGCCCGGTTCCGGCCGCGTGAAGGTCGTGAAAGTGCCCAAGCCATGGGGCCACGAGACGATCTGGGCGCAGTCCGACCGCTATGTGGGAAAGATTCTTCACATCAACGCCGGCCAGGAGCTCTCGGTGCAGTACCATAACAAGAAGGACGAAACCGTCTATCTGCTCTCGGGCGAGATCGTCTACCGCGTCAAGAGTGACACGGATCTGCTGGAAGATGTTCAGCTCAGAATCGGCGAGTCCTTTCGAATAACCCCTGGAACCGTTCATCAAATGGTGGCATTGACCGACTGCGACGTACTCGAGGTGTCGACACCGGAACTGGATGACGTCGTGCGCCTGAGCGACAAATACGGGCGCCAGGGGACGAGCGCGCCATGAAAGTGATAATCCCGCTCGCAGGCAAGGGAACACGCCTCCGTCCGCACACACACCTCACGCCCAAGCCAATGATGAAGGTGGCGGGCAAGCCGGTGATGTCCTACGTCCTCGACGAGCTGAAAAAGCTCGGCAACGTCGAGCAGATCATCTACATCACGGGCCACCTCAAGGAAAAGGTCGAGGAGTTCGCGCGCTCGGAGATCAACGTTCCCTCGGTCTTCGTCGAGCAGAAAGTGCAGGATGGAACCGCGGGCGCGGTGGCCCTGGCGAAGAAGTACGTCGATCAGCCGGTCCTCATAATCTTTGTCGACACGATTTTCGATGCCGATCTCTCCAAGGTGAAGAGCGTCGATGCCGATGGGATCATCTGGGTCAAGGAAGTTGAGGACTACCAGCGATTCGGCGTCGTCGTGACCGACAAGAACGGCAACATGACGAAGATCGTCGAGAAGCCGAAGACTCCGATATCGAAGCGGGCGAACATCGGGCTCTATTACATCAAGAACTGGAAGCTGCTGTATGAGGGCATCGAACACGTCCTCGCGCAGCCGAAAAACCAGGGCGAGTATTTCCTGACCGATGCGTTCCAGTACATGATCGACAAGGGCGCGAAAATCAAAGTCATCGATGTGGAAGGCTGGTACGACGCCGGCAAGATCGAGACGATGATCGAGACGAATCAGGCGATGCTTGCTCGCGGACGCGCTCGCCGGCCGAAGAATGTCGGCGATTCAACCATCATCGATCCAGTCTACATCGAGGACAACGTTACGCTGAGGAAGTCGAAGGTCGGGCCCAACGTCTCCATCGGGGCCGGCTCGGTGCTGGAAGACGTAGAGATCAGCCACTCGATCGTCGGCTCCAACGCCAAGCTGACGAAATCGGTGCTGCGCAACTCGCTGATCGGAGATGATACGATCGTCGAAGGAGTGAAGGGAGAGGTGACGGTGGGGGATCAC
>JALYZH010000368.1 GCA_030948945.1 Gemmatimonadota bacterium
CGGCGACGAAAGAATCACGAGCGAGCCCTATATCATGATGGGAATGGAGACGGGCTGGTATTCGCCCGAGCTGCGCGAACAGGCGTGGCGCGTTCTGGCGGCGCAGGAGGCGAGGTACAAGACGACGGGCACGCTCACCATGGTGAGTGAAGATGCGCTGCCCGATCCGCCATATTACTTCTATTACTACGATGTCTACCGGCAGGGCCGACCATTCGCCGTCGACGGCCCAGGCGGAACGGGATACGTGGAGAGCCCCCGCTGGATCAGCTCGAAAGCCGCTTTCGCCTGGCACGCTCTACTCCCGTCGCCATATACGCTGAGGGTGCTGCAGGCGGTACAACCGTCAGCTATTCCGGGGCGAGGCTGGGGTGCCGGTGTTTATGAGGCGACTCTTCGCCCGACTGGAGACGCGAATCTCAACACCGCGGCGCTGATCCTCGAGGCTGCGGTCTATAATCTTCGCGGCCACCCCTTCCTCGCGACTCCCTTTGAATGATGACGCACCGCCCGCTACGATCTGGGCAAAAAAAAACCGGAGCGCAGGCTCCGGTTTTTTCTTGCCTCTCGACGCGAAAGCTACAGCGAGCTCCGCTGCGCAAGTCCTAGTGCGTAGTCAGCCCACCATGATGAGGCCACCGGCCCTGCACATCGTCAACGATCTCTTCACCGCCTTTCCCAAGGCGGCACTCAAAATGGCGGATCGTAGGACTCGACGGAAAATCGGGACCGGTGGGTCTGCGCATTCTCGACATCCCCGCTGACACCGCCTTCAAGGCTCTCGACCTTGGCGTGCACCCCGAAGTCACTCGGGGAACGTCGAGACTCGACGCCTGGATCGAAGATCGCGATGGAAGGGTGCGCGGTAAGAGCTCGCTCACCGAGCAAGACTTCCGGTAAGTCGTTCGCGAGCCCGGGTCATGTCCACCATCTTTGGGGGGCGGGTCGTGGCTTGACCGCAGCGACAAACCCAGCACGCACGAGGACAGAAAGCGCATGGCGTCGAAAAGTGAATGTACCTTTTATCGCTGGGACTCGATGAAAAAGGAGCGGGTCTCCGACATGCTCGAGCGCCGGTTGATCACCGGCGACCGAATGATGCTGGCCCACGTGTATCTCAAAAAAGGATGCATCGTCCCCAAGCACTCACACGACAACGAGCAGCTGACCTACATTCTCCAGGGCGCTCTCAAATTCTGGATCGGCGATGACGGATCGGAGGAGATTACCGTGAGTGCGGGCGAGGTACTGCTCATTCCGTCGAACGTGCCACACAAGGCCGAAGCGCTGGAGGAGACGCTCGATGTCGACGTCTTCAGTCCCCCGCGGCAGGATTGGCTCGACAAGAAAGACGACTATCTGAGGCGCTAGAAAGTGGACCTCGGTCTTCGCGGCAAAGTCGCGCTGGTCGCAGCGAGCAGCAAAGGCCTTGGTCGAGCGGTCGCCGAGGAGCTCGCCGCGGAAGGTGCGCATTTGGTGATGTGCGCGCGCGGAGCGGAGACTCTCGGGCAGACAGCCGAATCCATTCGGCAGAAATCAGCCGTCAAAGTCGTCGATGTAGCCGCAGACGTGTCTGATCCGAATGACGCCGCACGCGTAGTGAAAACGGCGTTCGACGAATTTGGGCAGGTCGATATTCTCGTCACGAATTCCGGCGGACCACCCAGCGGGCCGTTCGAGAGTCTCACCCCGGAGATGTGGGATGCTGCCACTCGATTGCTGCTCAAGAGCGCCGTCGAACTCACCCGGGCGGTATTACCGGGGATGAAGGGCCGGCGGTGGGGAAGAATCCTGAACGTCACTTCGATTGCAGCGAAGCAGCCGATCCAAGGCCTTATGCTCTCCAACAGCTTGCGAGCAGCGGTAATCGGATTCGCCCGCACTTTGGCGAACGAAGTCGCACCGTTCGGCGTAACGGTGAACAATCTGCTTCCCGGATATACCCGAACTGATCGCGTCCAGGAGCTCGCACGAGCAACAGCTGGCAACGGCGGCTCGTCCAATTCGGATATCGTGTCGAAATGGGAAAAGGAGATTCCCATGGGAAGGCTGGGAGAGCCACGCGAGTTCGCGGCCCTCGCTGCCTTCCTTGCCTCCGAGCGAGCGAGCTACATCACCGGTAGCTCGATCGCTGTCGACGGAGGCTGGATACGTTCGCTGCTCTAATTGATCGGTTGGGACAGGAACGGCTTACCGCGGGTGTTGTATAGCGCGGATTCGAGAATGATCCCCGCGGTATTGAGGCTCGCATAGCCGGTTGGCTTGAGGGAGCCTTCGTAGACGCCCGCACCCCAACCGTCGCCAGGAATGACAGCGCCCTGCACCGCATTGAATGCCCTGAGCGTGTAGTCCGTTGGAAAGAGCGCGCGCCATGCGAACGCGGCTTTCGAACTGACCCAGCGCGGATTGTCCACGACCGTTCCGTAACCTGGACCTTCTACCACGAACGTTTTTCCACTGTGGTATACGCTGTAGTAGTAGAAGTAGTACGGGGCATCGGGCATCGCGTCTTCAGTAACTATCGTGATGATGCCTGTCTTGTCGTACCTCGCCTGTTGCGCCGCGAGAACGGCTTGAACCTGGTCCTTCAGCGCTGACGCATAGAAGCCGGTCTCGAGTCCCATCATGATGTAAGGCTCGCTCGTCAGCCTGGCTGCTCCGCGTTTGTCTATCCAGACGGTAACTCCCACGACGTTCGTCGCCTGAGCCTGCGCCGTGGCGTCGAGGGAATTTGCCGCGCGCTGCGACCACAGCGCGAATCCGGCTGCGGCGTACTGCTCGTACCCTAGTCCTGTTTCAGCGTATGTGCTCCTCATACCGTTGGACGCGATGTCCACCCCTTGCAGGGTGCCTCCGCTGATCAGGCGCGAAAAGTTGAGGCGGTTGACGATCGCTGTTGCCTGAGCAGAGTACTGAGGCTGATTGACCGTCAATACCCGAAGCCAGATCAACAACCGTCCGATGTCGGTTGTCGACCAACCGAAACCCGATGTCGAAGGCGTGAAATCGTGACTGACCATTTTGCCCGTCTGCGCGTCGTAGAACCTGTTGAACGCGGCTCCCTCGAAGAGCGGCATCGTATTGAGCGTCGACAGAATCTTCTTGATTCGGCCATCGTAGTTGGCGTCGTCAATGATCCCCAGTTCGTGCGCCGAATAGGTCGCAGCGATTTGGCTGGCGATGTCCCATACGGTCACGAACTGAAAAGTGTCGTGCGCCTTGGCGAGTCCGGTGGCTGCCTGGGTGTTGTTCTCTACAAAGGTCCACGCGGTTCTGGCCCCGGCCATAAACAGATCTGCCGCGGGGGGCGGCGGCGGAGTTACGGGTACTTCGGGCGTCGTCGTAGACGTATCCGGGGGTGCCGTCGTATCCTTGCCGCAGGCGGCCAGCAGGACGACGAGCGCAATCGCGGAAGAGTACCGAATTCGATTAGAAAAGTGCATACGGTTTCCTTTTGCGTTTCAGTGCGCTCATCTCGCGAGAGATGGCAGCAGGGAATAAGTGACCCACGGGTAATCGGGCTGCGCGGAGAGCGCCTTGTTATACGCCGCGCGCGCTTCGCCGATTCTGTTCTGTTTCTGCAGAACCTGCCCCAGCCACACGTACGCCTCGGCCTTGCCCCAGGCTGGTGCGGGTGGAGTCGGATTGTCGGTCGCGAACAACTCAATCGCCTTGTTCAGCTGGCGCTCCGCTACCGGTATGCCGCCACCGTACTCAGGTGGCGTATAGAAAGATTGAATACCCCGCAGGAGCCAAACCCGCGGGTTGTTGGGTCCTATCGCCAGCGCGGCACTTGTCTGCTGCGGAATCAGCGGACCCATGGTTGGAGCGTAAGCCTGATCGCCTCCGATCATTCGTCCCATCACCATGGCCAAGAGTGCGTGTGTCTCGGGAATCGGCTGGACGGCGAGCGACTCGAGCAACTTGATTCGCGCAGTGGCTGCGACCAGAGAAGGGTCTACTTCCTCGCTTCCGCTACCGCCGTCGAGAAGCCCTGATTCGCGATAGAGCTCATAACCCTGGTAATGGAGCAACCACGGGTCGTTTGGATATGCAATCAACGCCCGATCCAACAGGGCGCTGGCGTTTCGGAGCCCCTGGAGATTGCCGGCGATTGTGGCCTTGTCGATCAGTCGCGCGGCGGAATCCGCCCATTTGTCAGAGCCGGTGAGCCTCGGCCTGGCAACCGACGACCCCGCAGTCGATGCAGGCGCGACCGGAGCCGATGCACAGGCAGTGCAGGCAAGCAGGACGAGAACGAGTTTGGTCATATGGTCGCGGGTGAGTCAAAACGGTAAAAGGCTAATTTCGGGCCAGTTGAGCACCTGCCATCCGGTCTACGGATGAGCTTGGGCTTTGACCCCTCCCCCGAGTAAACGCTTTCGCGCCTGGCGGCATCATCTCCAGGAAGCACGATGGAGGAAATTGGTGAATGCGAGCTCGGGGGCCCCGGCCCTACAACCATATATTAGCCTGTCGATGAAGTTCTACAGACCGCGCAAGAAACAACGCGAAGAGCAACGGCCGGCGGTCTACATCGATCGCGCGGCTCACGCCCTCGATGTGCAGCTCGCGTCTCTGGCGGCCGCCGGTGACGACTCCGCCTTCACGACGCTGGTTGCGCGCTATCACCCTGCCGTTTTTCGCTGGGCTCTCATGTTTGCCCAGGATGCCGACGAGGCCGAAGATATCGCTCAAGAGGTATTCGTACGGGTTCATCGTCAGCTG
>JALYZH010000369.1 GCA_030948945.1 Gemmatimonadota bacterium
AGTTTCTCCTGCTCTTTATGCGATTCTTTTTTCGTTTTCGCGGCTTTTTCTTTGGTCGTCGATTTACTGGTCTCGGCCATGCTTGTCTCCAACTGGCATTTGATGGTCAGTTGGAGGAACGGCGATCTTGCCTAAGTGTTCCCTCCGCTTGAATGCAACACTCAGCCAAAAACGCGCGCCGGAGGAAGGCGACGGGCATTGTGGGGTGACGCCGACGTTGACGACGTGTCCAGCCAACCTTCCTAGCTAGACGCTCAGCGCGCACCGTAGTAATCGCCGAGGCGCTGTCCGAAGGCCGGATCCGCGAATGGTTCTTCGCCGACGCCGTAACGAGGCGCATTCTTCAAGCGCTCCCTCGCGGGCAGATTTAGTGCCTGGCAGGCCGACACATTCACTGTTTCGATGGAAGATAGGCAGGATTTAAGAGAGAACCTGTTTTTTGCTTCAGCGTAAGCACAATTGCTGAGGTGTTCCGCCAGTTCGGGCTCAGCAAGCAGCCGGCTGGGCTTTGAGGGCAGCCACGTCGCCGGGTGCGACCAGCAATCCGGTTACGCCTTCGTCGATGGTTTCCAAGGCTCCACCCGCCCGGGTTGCGATCACCGGCTTACGCGCCAGCATTCCCTCGACGATAACTCTGCCGAATGGCTCAGGCGCGATCGACGTGTGGACGACAATATCGACAGCCTTCATGATGGCTCGAACATCATCGCGGAAGCCGAGGAAATGGACGCGTACGGAAAGGCCCTCTTCGACTACCTTGCGGCGCAGTCTCGCCTCATATCGTAACAGGACGCCGCCTGCTCAATCCTCAGGAGCAAATTCAGATCGTTGTGAAAGCACTTACCGAGCGAGGAAAAAGAGGCCGATTCGCTCACCAACAATTCAGTTTCACCATTGCTAATCAGTTCGGCTACTCCCTCGTATACCGCGCGATAACAGATCGGCGTTGCCCCATAGCTTCTATTTTCCTAATTAATCAGTACATAGGTAGTAGACATTCGTGCGGCGTATCTGAGCGTGTCTTTTGCGAAGAAAGAGCGCGCGCCCAGGATCCACGCGGCTTTTGCCGATCGCCCCCAACCGGCTCGACCAGAAATTCGCCGCCGAGCGGCCCAATCAGATTCGGCTCGCCGACATCACCTACGTGCCAAACAAGAATGGGCGGCTCTATCTGGCCGTCGTGCTCGATCGGATGAACGCCTTGCGCTTCGTCTCGATCTCCTGCTTCGTGCCGACGTATACTATATACCTGTAATCGGCGGAAAGTTCGTCAGGCAGCCGATCGGGAGCACGAGCGAGAAGGTTGCGATGCTTATGCACCGTGTCCCGCCCCAGCGCAACGTCGAGTTCCGCTTCCAGGAGTTCCTCGATGAAGCTGCGAATGCGGGTCCGCACCCCGGCTTCCAAGGGATCGAACCGATCGTCCCCTGGGAAAAGCGTTCCTTCGGCCGCGTCCGCCGTCGCGTTTGTGGTATCCGTTTTCATGGCGTGATCTCCATCGGCGCGACAACGCCGATTCGGTCGGTTGAAACAACGCGGAGACGCCACCTTCAAATTCAACCACTCCCGCGACGGCACCGTATCCAAGTGCATGAGCAGTCTTCAGTTGAGCTGCAAGCGCTCGCCCACATATCCACAGCAGCAACAAAAATTAGATGAAAGCAGCTTGATTTAGGTGTACCCCGACTTATTTAGGACGATCCGTGACAAACTTGTTGCCTTTCGGATCAGGCGGATCATACTGTGAGCATGATGCCGTCTGGCTTCCCCAGCGAAAGATCGCAAGTCGCTGGGGCTGAGTCTTCGCCTCTCGGGCGACGCGGGGTGCGAAGGCCCTGTTGCTTTTGGACTCCGGGTCGAGTTGTCAGGGAGTTGCCAGTACGTTTTTACTCGACGAAGACGGTGCGCGGCTGGCGCAAGTTGTTTGATCAACGCGGATACGAAATCCTGACCAGCTTCGACGCGGGCGGTCCCACAAACAAGGTCCACTTCAATGAGAGGAGAGACGCGTGGAGGTCTCGACCGTTGATTTTACAGTTGTCGCTCGCATGCTCCCAAATTCCCACAGAGACACTGCCTGGCAGCAGTACGAGAACATTGTTCGCGAACTTTCGACGAACCGGACGCTGCTCGAAATAGGGGCGGGACGCAGCCCACTGATAACTCTTTCCGCAATCAAACAGCGAAATATAGACTATGTGGCTAACGACATAATCGAGGAAGAATTGAATCTTATTCCGTTTCCGGTGAGAAAAGCTCACTTCGACATTTGCGGTGATCTGCCACCAGAGTTTGTGGGCTTGTTTGACGTAATTTGTAGTAAAATGGTCCAGGAGCACGTCCAAAGCGGAGACAAGTTTTATAG
>JALYZH010000370.1 GCA_030948945.1 Gemmatimonadota bacterium
GGATCGCGAGGTAGAAGAGACGATTGCGATCCTGCTGCGGAGAGCGGGACTCTATGTCACGCAGCCGCTGTTCGATCGCGGCGTACGCCTCATCCTTGCTGAAATCCCCGTTGGCGTAGAACGTCCGTTCGCAGAGCCACTGCCATACCTCGTCGTTGACCTTGTGGATCTCGTCGGACTTGTCCATCGCTTCACGCATCAGGGCGCGATATCCCTCGTCGGTGTTCGCATCCCGAGCGACGCCGAGAAGCGCGAAATTGTCGGGAAGGAGCTTCTGTTCCGCGAGATAGTAGATCGCCGGTATCAGCTTGCGCTTGGTCAGGTCACCGGCAGCGCCGAAGATGACCATCGTGCAAGCATCCGCCTTGTCGCGACTTCCGTGGGGGCGGCGGGCGCGCACCAGCGGAACAGCCTGGGGAGTCTTCACGACTTCTTTACCGCGTGACCGCCGAATTCGTTTCGCAGGGCCGCGATGACCTTTGCTCCAAAGGAGTCCGTTTGCCGCGAGCGGAGTCGCGCCAGTAGTGACAGCGTGATGACCGGAGCGGGAACATCGAGATCGATCGCCTCCTGAACGGTCCACCGTCCCTCGCCGGAGTCCTCGACGTATCCGCGGAGGCTGCTCAGCTCGCCCTCCTTCTCGAAGGCCTTCTCGGCAAGCTCGTTGAGCCAGGAGCGAACCACGCTCCCATGATTCCAGACGGCGGCGATCTTGTGCAGGTCGAGCTTGAAATCCCTGGATGCGTGAAGGATCTCGTAGCCCTCCGCGTACGCCTGGAGCATCCCGTACTCGATTCCGTTGTGAATCATCTTCACGTAATGACCCGCGCCCGGCGGTCCCATGTGTGCGTAGCCATCCGGCGGTGCCAGAGTCTTGAAGATCGGCTCGCAAATAGCGAAAGCTTCGGGGGCGGCGCCGATCATCAGGCAGTATCCATTCGCGAGGCCCCAGATTCCTCCACTCGTGCCGGCATCGACGAAGTGGATTCCCTTGCCCAGCAGATCGGCTGCCCTGCGCATCGAGTCGTGGTAGTTGGAGTTACCACCGTCGATGATGACGTCGCCCTTTCCCAACCCAGGCAGGAGAGAGGCTATCATCTCGTCGACGAGCTTCCCCGCCGGAACCATGAGCCATACGACGCGAGGCGACTTGAGCTTCGATGGAATGTCGCTGACGCTGGAGGCGCCAATCGCGCCCTGCGATACATATCGCTGCACCACATCCGGGGTGCGATCGAACGCGACCACCTCATGGCCGCCGTTTATCAATCGCTCCGACATGTTGCCGCCCATTCGGCCGAGGCCGATCATCGCCAAGCGCATTGCTTAAGCTCCGGGAATTTCGCGGTCAAGAAATCGCTCCAGGTCGGAGCGAAGCTGTGTCGCGGATTTGAACAACACGACATTCATGCCCAACGCCTTTGCGGGCGTGAGATTCTGTTGCCGATCGTCGATGAAGAGCGAGCTCGCCGGATCCGCGTGCGCGATCCCGAGGGCGCGCTGGTAGAATCGACGGATGGGTTTCCGAACGCCGAGCCAGCACGACGAAAGGAATGCCTCGAAGACCTGAGAAATACGAAACGCCTCTATCCGGTAGATGTTGAGCTCTTCCGACTCGTTGTTGAGAGTCATGAGAGTGTACCGTGAATCAGCCGAGAGGGCGCGCGCAATTCGGATGGTCGCTTCGTCGGGAACGCTCTGAGAGTACATGAAGTTGATGACATCCAAACGCGAGAAAGGCCTCTCGGTGTAGAAGATCGCGATGTCGAGATATTCATCGAGAGTGATTCTGCCCTCCTCCCATTCTCCGACGACTTCTTCGTGGCGCCATTGAAAATCGTCGGCATCGAGATCGAACCGCTCGATAGCCCGCTGCCTTTGCTCCCTGTCCCAGCCATTCGAGCCCAGCACCCCGCCAATGTCGAAGAAGATGTGGCGAATTTCAGTCACGCGATCAGAACCGCGCGCGCGGGTGCGCCATCGCACCCTTCAATGCGGAGAGGAAGACAGATGAGCTCGTACTTTCCCGGGCCCGGAGCGGAAAGATCGAGCCCCTCGAGAATCACCACCGATCGCTCGAGCAGGATGCGATGGGTCTTGTGGTGGCCGGAGTGAAACTGCTCGATGGAGAGATAATCGATTCCAACCAGCTCCACTCCGTTGTCCACGAGATATTGCGCGCCGTCGGGGGCAAGGTACGTGTAGTCTCGCACAAATTCCTTCTGTGATAGCAGCACCGAGTTTCGGGTGCGTAGGAGAATTCGCGTGTGTCCTTTGAGGTCGTGCCTGCGGAGGTCCGCAGCGGTGACGGCGGGGAGATCATCGGGAAAAGCGAGCAGCAGTGCCGGCCCGATCAGGCGCTCGAGCGGGATTTTGTCGACACTTTGACCGTCGTCGAAGAAATGACGCGCGGCGTCGGCATGGGTTCCGGTGTGAGACCCGAAGCGAATGGAAGAAACATTGGCTCCGGCGCCTTTGGCGACAGCCTGCTGTAAGCTTACCTCGATCTCCGGATTCCCCGGATAGACGAGTCCGCCTGAGCGGATCGGCACCGAGATGTCGTAAATGCGGGTCACGCGCGGTAACGAAGCAACTGTCGTGCGCGAATTACGATGGCAGGCTCGTCGACTCGCTCGCAGTCAGGATGAAGCGGGGAATCGCGGCCTCGAACGAGGTCCCATCCTGTCGCAGCAGGCCGTAGTGTCCCTCCATCCAGCCCTCGCCCGACTTGAGGATGCAAAAGCTCTGATACTCGTGGAGGGCCCCGGGCATTATCGTCGGCTGCTCTCCGACGACCCCTTCGCCGATGACTTCGGTGTCGACGCCATCGCCGACTGAATCGTGAATCAGCCAGCGTCTCGTGAGTAGCTGCGCCGCCATGGTGCCCACGTTCTCGATGCGAACAAAGTACGCGAAGACGTAATGACTCTGCGATGGCTCGGAGTGATCGCGCAGGTAAACGGGCCGCACGGTCACGCGAAATCCCTCGGTCTCTCGATAGAAGAAGCTGCGGGCGGTCATGTGTGCAACTTAGTCGCGGAGTCCGAGCAGGCGCCACGTGGAGGGAAAAAATCGAGGCGCCGGCTGAGCCGGCGCCTCGGTGTAACAGCGGAAACAGCCAGGTAAGAGAACGCTCGCTACCAGATCACCGGTCGAAGCGATTCGGGGCGCACCATCGCATCTCCCGGCTTGCAACCGAAGGCCGCCGCGAACTGCGGCATGTTGGAGAGAGGCCCGTTGGTTCTCCACTGACCAGGCGAGTGCGGATCGGTATTAATGTGGAGGCGCACCGCCTCCGGCGTTGTGTTTGCTCGCCAGATCTGCGCATATGCGAGGAAGAATCGCTGCTCGGGCGTAAACCCATCGGTGTTTCCGGGGCGACCTTTCTGCGCGAGCGCCTTTTCGAGCGCCGCGTAGGAAAGCGACAAGCCGCCGAGGTCAGCCAGATTCTCGCCGAGTGTCAGCTTGCCGTTCACGTGCACGCTGTCTAGCACGGTGTAGGAGTCGAACTGCGACGCGACCAGTCCCGTTCCGCGCTTGAACTTCTCCAGATCGGATGCGCTCCACCAGTTGCGGAGGTTGCCCTGCGCGTCGAATTGCGCGCCTTGATCATCGAACCCGTGCGTCATCTCGTGTCCGATGACCGCGCCCATCCCGCCGTAGTTCACCGCGTCGTCGGCGTTGGGATCAAAGAAAGGTGGCTGCAGAATGCCCGCCGGAAAGACGATCTCGTTCATCGTCGCGTTATAGGAGGCGTTAACGGTCGGCGGAGTCATGTTCCAATCGGTGCGATCGACGGCCTGGCCGATCCTTGCCATGCTCCGGCGATGCTCGTACTGACGAACAGCCACGACGTTGTTGATGAACGGCCCGGGCTGGATGTCGAGGGTCTAGTAGTCGCGCCACTTGTCCGGATACCCGATCTTGTTGGTGAACGCCGCGAGCTTGGTTTCCGCCTGCGTCTTCGTGGTATCGCTCATCCAGCCAAGCGTCTGGATGCGGTCGTGGAATACGGACTCGAGGTTCCGAACCATCTCCAGCGCCCGCTGCTTGGCGGCTGGCGTAAAGTACTGCGCGACATACGCCTGGCCGAGCGCGTCCCTCAAGCCGGCATCCGCGGCGCGCGCGCAGCGCTTGTCGCGCGGCTGCATCTCCTTCACTCCAGTCAATGTGCTTCCGAACCGGAAATCTTCGTTCACGAACGCGGAGCTCAGTGTCGGAGCCGCTGCATCGATCACATGCCACCGCAGGTACGCCTTCCAGTCATCGAGCGGAGCTGATGCGAGGAGGCTGTCGGCTGTCTTCAGGAATAGTGGATTCTGGACGTTGATCGCTGAAATGTCGGCACGCCCCTCCCCCGAGAAGTACGCCGGCCAGGCGAAGCCCGGCGCGAGCAGCGCCAGCTCCGCTGGCGTCATCCTGTGATAATTGGCATTGGGATCGCGCAGCTCTACACGTGTTTTGGCGGGTTTGGCAAGCGCAGTCTCGATTGCGAGAACTCTCTGCGCGTCTGGTGCCGCTTGAGTCGGACTCTCCCCCGCGAGCTCGAACATTCGCGCGACGTGTCCCAGGTAGTTGGCGCGTATGTCCACGTACCGCTTGTCCGCGTTCAGGTAATAATCGCGGTCAGGAAGCGATAGCCCGCCCTGCCTGATTCCAGCAATCACGGACGTGCTGTTCTTGGCATCCTGTTGCGCCGCGAAGCCGAACAGAGCTGGCACCCCAATCGAGTGGAGTCGGGCAACTTCCGCTTCGACCTGGGCGCGGTTTCCGATCCCGGCGATCCTCGACAGCTCCGATGCGATGGGCTGTCCGCCGGCTCGCTCGGCGGCGGCGGAGTCCATGCACGACGAATAATAGACCGAGAGCTTGCGAAGATCAGCGTTCGCCTGGGTGTTGCCGTTGGCGGCCGCGCTCCGAAGAATGGTCAGGAGGTTGTTCTGATTGTTATCCTGCAGCTCGTTGAAGCTTCCCCATTGTGAGAACGCAGCGGGAACTGGATGGCTCTTTATCCAGCCGCCATTTGCGAAGCGGTAGAAATCGGTGCAGGCCGAGACTGACCGGTCGAGATTGACTGGATCGAGAGGCTTGGTCTGGATTGGGACGGCCGATGTCTGCGCCGCCGCCGAGGTCGCGAGCGCAAAAGCGAATACCAGCGCGCGGTGAACAAAACGCATGCAAGGTGCTCCGATAAGAGTTCAGGGTGGAATAAAAGGCGTGCGCCCGGGAAGTCCAGTGGGCGCTGGCTACCGTGACGCGGATCGACCCTTCGCCCGGGAGCTGGAGGGGGGCCGCTGCTTGCGCGGGCGCGCCTTCTTTTCGGGTTTCATGATGCTCCCCCGACAATTCGGCACCCCGCACTTGCAAACGTAGAACTTTTCCAGCTCAGCGTCGTTCTCACCGGTGCGCTCGTACTGATAGTCGTACGCCAGCTCGGTGCCCGGTTCGATGCCGCGGAGCGCGTGGATGAAGATTTTCTTCCCCGTGATCACCGCCTCACAATTCGGATCGCACGAGTGATTGATCAGACGCGCGTCTCCACCGCCCGCCGCCGCCGCGCCATCGATGACCGTCTTCTTGTCCAGAGTAAAGAGGAAGGTGTGATGCCGTTTCATCTTGGTGTCGTCGTACCGACGGTCGGCCTCATCGTTGTCGATATGCTCGCCGGTGTACTCGACGATGCGTGTCCCCTTCCGGATGTACCGAGCGGCGAAGACTCCGCGGCCGTGAATACGAGAGGTGCGAACGACGTACAAGGGCTCCCGCCCATTCTTTGATGCAGACATCGATTGTGGTTGACTGTTATCGCGCCGGAGATGCGACTATGAGGCCAGAGCACTCGCCGAGCCCGATTCGGGCGGCCCCTTCGCGCTGGAGATACGCGCGCATGATGATCTCGTCGCCGTCGTGCAGAAATTTTCTCTCCTCTCCAGTGGGGAGAACGATCGGCTCAGCTCCGCGGCGCGTTAGCTCCAGCAGGCATCCCTGCGAGCCGGAATCGGGTCCGGACACCGTGCCGCTCGCGAAAAGATCGCCGGGTTGAAGGTTGCAACCGTTGCTGGTGTGATGGGTGAGCATTTGGGCGGGCGTCCAGTACATGTCGGCAAGCGATGCCGCGCTCAACCGGAAGGGCCGGAGATGGCCCTCGCGCATTAGCATTGAGCGAACGTACACCTCGATGGTGAGATCGATTCCACCCTGATTCTTATCCTTGTCCGATGATAGATACGGGAGCGGTTGCGGGTCGCTCGGCGGCCTGAAGAAGGCGGGAACGCGGTACGGCTCGAGCGCTTCCCAGGTCACCACCCAGGGCGAGATGCTCGTTCCAAAATTCTTGGACAGGAACGGTCCGAGTGGCTGGTATTCCCACGACTGGATGTCTCGCGCCGACCAATCGT